>JAYEOU010000125.1:0-8453 GCA_034723335.1 Patescibacteria group bacterium | reverse complement strand
TTTTTCCCTATTTGTTCTACGCTCTCGCCTTGGGATACTGTAAAATTTGTATCCTGTCCAGCTTTGTTGATAGGTGTGCTAATACTGCGCCAATAAGTTGCACTGGCTATAGCAAGTAAAATAACTATAAAAATAATGATGAATTTTATTGTTTTAAACATAAATATTACAAAAATCTTAAATCTGCAATCTAAAATCTAAAATTTATAAATATTCCCCCTTCCCTTCCTCTTTCAACTTTTTAACTAAATTAGTAATATTAACTACTTCATCTTTTGACACTACCACTAAAGCATCCGGAGTATTAACCACCACCGTCCCTTTCAGCCCCACGGCTGTAACTAATTTACCGTTTTCTAAATTATAAATCAAGCTGTTATCAGTATTAAGCACTGTAACTTGCCCTTGTATAACATTGTCTTGCTTGCTTTTTTCTAATGCTTCTTTCAATGCATACAAAGTGCCGGGATCACTCCAGCCCATATTTGTTTTTATTACCACAGCATTTGATAAATCAACTTTTTCAATAATGGCCCGGTCAAAATGAGTTGCTTGGGCCTGCAAATAATTTCCTTCAGACACATCTTTGTAAATTCCCGGAGCCAAAGTTTTATATTGATCCAATAAAAACTCAATTGAAGTAATAAAATAACCCGGATTCCAAAAACTTTTACCTTGCTTAAACATCTGATTGCACTCTTCCATGCTTGGTTTATACTTCCAGCCCTGAAATGAAAAATAATCAACATCATCTAATTTTCCGATATTTTCCCCAGCCTTAATCCAGCCCAAATTATTATTGGCAAAACGAGGCCGTTCAGCTAAAAAAACAAATCTGCCGGCATCTTCTTTAATCAGCTTTTCCCCAACTTTTAAGCCCTTAACAAATTCCCGCGGATTATCCATTAAATGATCGGCCCAAAGTATGGCCATGGGTCCGCTAAGCCCGCGTTTTTTAAATTCAAGAACAGACAAGCAAACAGCCGGGGCTAAATTCCTGCGCCCTGGCTCAATAATAATATTTTCTTCAGCCAAACCAGGGATTTGCTCTTTAACGACATCTTTAAAATTAGCAATGGTTTGGATAAAAATATTATTTAAGCCAAATACTGGCTTTACCCGTTCAATCGCTAACTCTAAAGTTGACTTGCCGGAAAAAATTTTATTAAATTGTTTAGGGAAATTTTCCCGGGACAAGGGCCAAAGCCGAGTCCCGATTCCCCCGGCAAAAATGATTAATTTCATAGATAAAAATTTATTAATTTATTAAATTTATTATCGCTTCGCTATTTATTAGTTTATTAGAATCAATAAACTAATAAATTCAATAAATTAATAAATTTTTCTTTTTTAATCTTAAAATTATTTACCAGCTCAAAATTAACATTTAAAAAGAATTATTTTTCACCAACGGCACAAAAACAAACCCTGGAAACCTCCTCTCTTTAAATTTATACTTGCCAACTCTATCAATCACCACTATATCCTGTGACTCGTATTGCCTGCCAACCGGCAAAACCATGCGCCCGCCAACCTTTAACTGCTTTAATAATTTTTCTGGAATTTTCAAAGCCGCGGCCGCTACTATTATTTTATCAAACGGCGCAAACTCTGGCAAGCCCTGATAACCGTCAGCGCAAATTATTTGTACAATACCTTTATTTATAAAATTGTATTTAATAACATTGGCTGCAGCAAAATTTTTCAGCTCCTCAATTATTTCTAAACCATAAACCTTGCCCCGCTCACCAACAATTTCAGCCAACAGCGCCGCTGTCCATCCAGACCCACAGCCAACATCCAGCACCTTGTCGCCTTGTTTAGCTTGCAGCAGCTCTAACATAAAAGCCACAGTCAAGGGCTGGAAAATTGTCTGGCCATAACCAATAGGCAAAGGCGCGTTAATTTCCGCCTCATCTTCATTCCCCAGACGCAAAAAATCCTCGCGTTTAATTTTGCGAAAAGCATTAATTATTTCTGGAGATTTTAAATAATTTGTTTGAATTAAATCGTTAATTAAAGACATAATTTTGAATTAACCTCTGATCAACCTTGCATTTTTTTAAAATCTATGCTATAATTATAATATAAAAAAATTTGTGTTTATTCGTAAAAATTCGTTTTTTAGCTTGCTATTGAACCCGTCACGCAGTATCGCGGGACGGGGTTGACAAAAATCAAAAATAAAGATAAAAACAAAAAATGGTTATAAAAAATAAAGGGCAATTATTTATTCGCTTTTATTCTATTTATAACAAGAATATCTGCCCTAACAAAACAAAAAACATAATTAATTATAAATTTTTAGCTTCTCTATTAGGTATGCTAATAGGGATTTTTTTATTGCCGCAAATCGCTTATTCTTCGGCAATCGCGCCGGAAAAATTAATTGAATTAACTAATCAAGAAAGAATTAAAACAGGGCTTAAGCCTTTAACGGCCAACCAGCTTTTAGCCCAAGCCGCTTATCAAAAAGGAAATGATATTTTAATAAATCAAGCTTTCCGGCATAATATCAATGATAAAAAATTTTCTAGCTGGATTAAAGAAACCGGCTACAAATATTCTTATGTAGGAGAAAATTTAGCTATTGATTTTGTAACTTCAGAGGGTGTTATTGCCGCATGGCTTAATTCCCATAGCCATAAAAAAAATTTATTAGGCGCTTATTTTACTGAAATCGGCGTTGCTGTAATAGAAGGAAAATTTCAAGGCCAAAATACTATTCTAATCGTACAAATTTTTGGCGCTCCGGCGCAAGCCATGGTCCAGCCATGGTTGTCAAATATTAATACAAATAAACCCTTGCCGCTTCTTGATCAAAACATGCCCGCAATTACCTATGCAGGCAGGCAGGCAGGAGCTGAAAATTTACTAACTCATTCAATAGCCGGCCAATCAATACTTTCCGGCAATCTTATTCAATCTCAATGGCTTGCTAACCACAAATTAGCCCTAAATTATAACACGCAAAATCAATCAATAGGATTTCTGCTTAATAGATATCTTGACAGTAATATAATGAGCAAATTTTTTAAACAAATCAGCTATTTATTGCCATTAATTAACTTTTTAACAATATCTATTTCAATTATATTAATATTATCAATGCTCTATATTTACTTTTTCTACTTTTTGTATATCCATAAATTAATTGCAAAAATACAATAAACTAATTATCAAACCGGCTAAAATAAACCTATAAATAGCAAAAACATTTAAACTATGCTTGCGCGCAAATTGCAAAAAATATTTAATAACAAAAATCCCTGAAATAAATGAGGCAACAAAAGCTACTATTAAAATAACCAGCTCATTGCCAGCCAAACCTGTCCCGAAAATCTGCGGGACTTTTTTAATGCTAGCGCCAAAAATAATTGGAATGGACAAAATAAAAGAAAATCGTATCGCCGCTTGTCTCTTCAAACCTGCCCCCAAACCTGCTATAATAGTAATACCTGAACGCGAAGTGCCTGGAATTAAAGCAATGGCCTGCGCTAAGCCAATAATTAAAACTTTTTTCCAATTCAAATTTTTTAGCTCGCCGGTTTTACGGCTAATTTTTTCTAAAATAATGAAAAGCGCTCCCACCGCGATCAACATTATTGCCACCACCATTGGCGAGCGAAGCGTAGATTCAATAATGTCTTCAAAAAGCAACCCTGCCAAAACAGCGGGAATAGTGGCTAAAATTATTAACCAGCTTATTCTGCTAAATTCATTTGGCTTGCCAATAAAACTTTTTAACCATGCCGCTGATAACATCAGAATGTCTTTTTTAAAAAACCACATCACGGCCGATAAAGTAGCTAAATGCAAAGCCACATCAAAAGCAAATTCATTCTGTATTGGCAGATTAATGAATTTATGCAAAATTACTAAATGGCCTGAACTGGAAATTGGCAAAAATTCTGTAATGCCCTGAATAATGCCAAAAATAATTGCGTTAATATAATCCATAATATAAATAATTTTCAATTTCTAATCCGCCAGTCCGCCAGCCGGCGGAGCGGATTGAAAATTTAATTTTATGTACCAAATTTTACTCCTGCCGCTCTTGTCTGGGCTAATTGCCCAAACAATTAAATTTTTTATTAAATCCAATCAGCAAAAAATCAGCGCTAAAAATCTTTTGGCTTATTCAGGCATGCCTTCCGGGCATAGCGCCATGGTTGTTTCATTAGCTGCCATAGTAGGATTTAAAACAGGCTGGCATTCCCCTATTTTTGCCATAACTATTATTTTAGCCATTATTGTTATTCGGGACGCGCTTGGCATTCGCCGTTATTTAGGGCAACATGGCAGGATTTTTAATATTTTGGTTAAAGATTTAAAAAATGATGAAGTGCTGGAAAAGGAATACCCGCATCTTCTTGAAAATATCGGCCATACTCCAATGCAAGTTTTTATCGGAGCGCTAATTGGATTTTTGATTAGTTTTTTAGGATATTGGTTGTTGAACTAATTTTCTTGAATAAGGACTGGTGATGAGGGCGCTTTGACAACGTCCCGTCATCGCCTTTGGCATGACCTCACAAAATGCGGTGGCAAAATACGGTGGCAGTATTGCAAGATTTAAAAAAATTTGCCAAAATCCAATCCTTAATTTATATGCGCGCTGCGGAGTAGCACGGCGCTTAATACCGAAAATTACAACAAAAATGGACCTCGCACCGCCAACCCCTAAATAATAAAATCAAAAAAATATACCAAAAGCGCCCTAAGGTATTTTATGGCAACCAACTAACTTAAATATCGGACAACCCCCTAAACAAATATCCTTGTTTAAACAATCTTTACAAATTGGTTGAATCATTTTTTTAGCTATCTGCCGACGAAAATTATTAAAATTATTGCCTTGCCAAATATCTAATAAACTTTTATGTTTTAAATTTTCCCATTTATTATCTGTGTCTAAAAAACTGCAGGGCAGAACGGTTAAATCAGGCATAATAGCAACGCTTGTTCTGGACGCGGAACATCCTATAAAAGAAGAATTATTTTTCATATTCATTAGCGCCGGAGTTAAACAGCAATCAAATCCTATTTTTGTCTTGCCTTTTAAATCTTTAAATATATTTTTCAAAACTTTAACAACCTCTAAATGATTTACTTGAGACAATGGCGAATCATATTGCTTCCCGCGACCTTGCGGCTTATATGCTAAAAACAAAATACCATAAGGATTATATTTTACTATTTCTTTAACTGTTTGATTAACTCTATGCAAATTGCCCTTGCTAATTACAACTTGAAAGACCAACTTTACTCCAGCCGCTTTAAACTTTTTAACACTTTTTAAAAAATCTTTAAAAGAAAAATTGCGCCTTTGTTTAAATTTACTTCCAAGCTCTTCTATGCTTAAGGCAACGGCGCCCGCGTATTTTGCCATCGCATACACAGTTTTCCAATTTAATATTTTACCGTTGCTGGTAACATTCGGCACAATATTATGCTTCCTGATTTCTTTTAAAAAATCAGCAAACAAAGGATGTAATGTCGGCTCCCCTCCTCCGATGGCGACTTGTAAAATGCCGGCTTTTTTACATTCCCTTAAAACAAGCTGAAAATCATGCATAGACATCTCTTTGCCGTTTTGATTGCTATTAACATAGCAGTGAGGACAATGCAAATTGCATTTATTAGTAATATTTATATCAGCTAAAATAGGGCTGTTTAAAACTTGAAAAGGAAATATTTTTTCTATTACGGACTGCTTTGGCAATATTACTTTGTTATTAAAATTTTTAATTGCTAATTTACTATACACTTCTTTAATTTCAGGGCAAGCTTTATAATCTTTTCTTGGTTTGACGCAAATCACGCGATTAAATAATTCTTGATCAAGCCATAATTCATGCGCGTTATCAGGATTAAAAGCTATGCCGCCAAATTTTTCTTCGCGTAAAATAATCATATCTTTTTCAACTTTCTTAAAAAGAAAACTATTATTAATATTAAAGAAAATAACAGCCAAATAGAAAAATCAATAACGGTTTCTTCTAATACTTGATTTTGTTTAATAATTTGCTGACCCTGATTTATTTCTTTTACATTCTTCTGCTTATTATTAATCTGCGCTTGATTAATTTCTTTTACAAATTTTTCTAACTCTTCATCTTCTAAAACACCATCATCTAACCAATAATTTGCAGAAGAAGAATTAGTTACGAATCCTTTGATTACTGATAAAATCTCCATAATATATCTTTAAACATAATTATTAATAAAATCATAAACAATAGAAATAATGATGCGCAAAAAGAGTATAAAGCAACAATAGTAAAAAATATTGAACTGTTTTTTAATAATTTTTCATAAACTGACTTTACAAAATAAGATAGTAAAAATTGCAAAGAAAAAAGAATTAAAAAAGATATTAAAAAAAGCTTCCAATTAACAAAGTCATTATAAATAAAATACGCAATATACCAGATTAGAACTACTAAAAAAATAATAAGCGCAATAAAAATTGTTTTTCTTTTATTTATTGTATACTATAATAATAATGTAAATAATAATTAAGATTGCGCGAATCAATTACGAATTAATCGGAATGAATTTGCGTAAAAACACCATGCTAAAAAAAATTATTCCGGCTATCGCTATCATGGCAATTTTTTTGCCTGATATAGCCTTGGCCGCTGAAAAATCATCCTTCCATATTTTTTATGAAAGAACATTCGGGCCCATCGGCGCTATTGCCGGCATAATTGCTATGGTAGCTCTTTGGCAAATAGCAAAAAAGGTGGAACCAAATTTTGGCTTTGCTCTAAAAATGTTTGTAGTGGTTTTGCTATTTATAAATATCGGCTCTATTTCTTTTGGTGTTCACGGTTCGGGAATATTAAGCGGCGAAACTTCAAGGTATATTGAAAGAGTGTGCCGACTAATTGCTCTATTAGCTGCTGATATTATGGCTTTAATGCTTTTTATAAGAATTGATAAAAGAAAAGTGGCAGAAAAAAAAATAATTACTATTAACAAAAATATTACTCTGAATTTATTATATCATAAAACCGCTATTTTAAAAAGTAGCGGTTTTCTACGCCTCATTATCTAAATTGTTTAAATCACTGAATCCACTAAATTTTTGTAATCCATGCGATTTTTACTTCCTTTAATTTTTTATCTTATATCTTGTTGCCTTGCCTTGCCCTATTTTCACAAGTTTATTCATGTCCAAAAGTTTTTTTATTGCCTGTTCAACGGTCCTGGATTTTAATTTTGTGGCTTTTATAGCATCAGCTCTTTGAAAAATTTCTTTGGATAAGGCAAATTCCCAAACTTGCGTCTGTTTCTCGGATAAAAATTCTTCTACTGTTTCTTGAGTTAATATCAATAAAGCCAGCTCGCTTTGTTTTAAAACTATTTTTAAAAAAAATAAAATCCATGGAGATGAATCTTCTTTTTTTGTTTTCCATGTTTGCTGGGCTTTATTCAGGGCTAAATAATAATCTACTTTATTATCTTCTATTAATTTTTCATGCGAAACATACGGCGCATATTCATAGCCGGATTTTAAAAGCAAAAAATTAGTTAAAATTCTGCTGATTCTGCCGTTTCCGTCTTGAAACGGATGAATGGCTAAAAATTCAAATAAAAAATTAGCGATAATCAAAAGCGGATGTTTTTTATTTTTTAATTGTTCTTTTGCCCATTCCGCTAATTCCTGCATTTCCTTTGGAACTAAATAGGGCTGTGTTGGCTCAAAAACAATACCGATTAAATTCCCTTTATTATCTCTTGCTTCCACTCTATTTTGCCCGAATTTATATTTACCTCTATGCTTAATATCTTTTTCGCTGTATTTTAAAAGCTCTTTATGAAAACTTAAAATAGCGCTTTCCGAGAAAGCAATAGACCGCCATGAATCAAAAACTTTTTTCAGTAGCTCTAAATAACCGGCCACTTCCTGCTCATCCCTGGTTTTAAATTTTTTAATCCTTAATTTGCTTAAAAATTTTTTAACTTCATCATTGGTTAATTTAGATCCTTCAATCCTTGTTGAAGCTCCGGTGGAAGTAATTAAAACAGATGTTTTTAGTCTTGTTATAATCTGCGGCGATAACTTACAGCTTAATTTCCATTGACCCTTAATCGCGTCAATTTTGGCTAACATGCTATAAACTTGTTCTGCGGTTTTTTGATTAAATAAAAGCCGTTTTTGTAATCTATGGGCTAAATTCATAAGTTGCATAAGTTATATGTGAATATATGTGATTAAATGTGAATAAAATTATCCGCTAATAATATTATAGCAATTAATAACAAAGAAAACAAATTTTATAACTCAAACACAAATCAAAGCTTTCCTTCCCCCTTTGGATTATACCCTGCTTTTACTTCTTCGCCGTCTGAATAGCCGTCGCTGTCAGTGTCGGGATTATTCGGATCTGTAAAATATTTACTCATCTCTTCTAAATCATTTAAACCATCATCATCAGAATCTG
>JAYEOU010000124.1:0-1664 GCA_034723335.1 Patescibacteria group bacterium | reverse complement strand
AAGATTATTAAAATTGCTTAAAAACGATTTAAACGCGTCTTAATAAATCTATTCGTATATCCGCACGCGTTAGCGTGCGGATATACGCTTTTAATCTTATTTTAAAATTAAAAGCCAAAACATAAAAACGCCTAACGGCGTTTTTATGTTTTGGCAGATCAACAAACTGCGTGCTACTTAAACAAAATATAATCTAAAAACAAACTTAATCTAAAAACAAACCTTTTCTTTATCAACAAACAATAATCAAAAAACAAATTTCCTACTTATCAATTTTTCCTTATAAGAAAAATAAAACAAGATTATACTCTGCTAACAAACTGCGTGCTTAAATCAAACATTAGTTCGTAGAATTAAAAATATTTTTATCTACAAAATAATAATAATAAATTAAAAAATTTGATATTCCAATAACTAAACCTGAAACAAAATAAATTTCATTATAAAAATTTTCCATAGAATTAAAATATTAAAAAATTAAATTCGCGCGTCGGCGCCGAAAGTAAATTGCAGATTCGCAGATCGTGCAATTTACGAGCATAAGCCAACCGCTAACGCTTCCGCTCGCTCGCCACAGGCGGGGCTCACGAACGGAAGCGTTGCTTTATATTATTTCCCACGCCAACCAAAATAAAATCGTTTAAAAATCAATTAAAATGCGTCTTTTATTATTATATTATCTATTTTAGACACAGGGGCACTTTATCCCCTGAATAATATATGTCTTTAAATCAATTTTATATATTAAAAAACGGCGAAAATTTTTTAAAAAAATATTATATAATTTATAGTATAACGCCTTGCAGGTATCCCAGCCTCAATCGTTATATTTAATTTTAATCTCTGTACAATAATTATGTCAAGTTATTGTATTCAGGGTCATCGTTGTTAGTGCTACAACAGAGCGATGAATTAATATTAACGAGATTCAAAATTAACTTATATTATGTTTATTGCAGTAATTCCGTTTAAAAGACTAGTCGGTTGTTAACCTTTCTACCTGCCTATATTTTTCTACAGAATATTAACTGTATAAATTATTTGTAAAAATTACACAAAAAAAATATCCTACACGTTGCAAGTAAAGGATATTTTTTTATACCACTTTTTTATTCAAAAAGTTAGATAGTCTTTTTAAAATATTAACTACCTGTACAGATTTTGATAGTCAATATTCTTGCAACGTGTGATAAAATTTATTTAATTGTGAACTGTTATTATTATACTATTTTTTAAAATTTTTGTCAAACATTTTTTAATAAATTGTAGACAATAGACAAAAAATATTTTATATTTAATTACATTATGCAAAAAAAGAAAAAATATCAAACTAAAATTTACGAACATATCTTAAAAAAAATAAAGGGTAAAGTTGTAGACAATAATCAAGAAAGACATAAATGCAGTTATTGCGGTAAGGTTAGATATAAAAAATTTATGGTTAAAATAAATGACTATAAAACAAGACCCGGACATTATCGCTGGATGTGTAAAAATCAAGTAAATAGTCCTGATTATAAACACTCAAAGCATCTACAAGATTATTAAAATTGCTTAAAAACGATTTAAACGCGTCTTAATAAATCTATTCGTATATCCGCACGCGTTAGCGTGCGGATATACGCTTTTAATCTTATTTTAAAATTAAAAGCCAAAACATAAAA
>JAYEOU010000123.1:0-1679 GCA_034723335.1 Patescibacteria group bacterium | reverse complement strand
AAATATTTACAGCATCAATCAAATCGTCAATGCCATTCTTTTCAACTAACCGCGATGTCGTAATAATCACTTTTTCATTTTCTTTAATCCCTAATTCCCTTTTGTCATTCCCGCGAAAGCGGGAATGACAGGATAATGAATTTTTATTTGTAATTTGGAATTTACTAATGTCTACTCCATTCGGCGCCACCTCAACTTCACACTTAACTCCATTTTTCAAAGCTCTCTCCTTTAAATAATTACTAATCGCGGTAATATAATCCGCTTTTTTAAAAACAAGCAAATGCCACGGCTGTATAAAAATTTTGTACAGCAAATCACTGCCAAAAGCATATCTTTTTAAATGCTCTTCTTCATCGCCTTCCTGCAATGTAAGAAGCAGCTTAACTTTTGGCTTAAAAATTTTAAAAAAAGAAGCTGCAATGCTTGCCTGGCTTGCCATAATAGGCCAGACAATATCATAATTATTTTTCTTATGCAGTTGTAACGCTTTAATCAATCCGCATAATGGCAATAAAAATTTATCTATTGCTCCCCAGCCACAGCCAGCCCGATAAACATTAATATTGCCAATGCGCTCAAACTTTAACAATTTTTTATCCATCCGCGCGGTTATCATATCCCAGCCAAAGGCTTGAGCCCGAGGCTCATCCGCCTTTGGAGGAGGTCCGCCTTGGGCGGAAAACTCTTTACTGCTTAAGCGGCCTATTATCTCTTTCACGGCTACTTCAGCTCCGCCGACAAAAGGAAAATACGCTGTTGAAAAAATTAAAATTTTCTTCATTAAATTACACTTTAAAAAATAAATCTTGAATCTTAAATCTGAAATCTTAAATCTAAAATTCACAAAAGTCCCATCTCCTTTTTGTACTCCTCCAGCCATTCAGGCAAATCAACGGTCGGCTCCCATCCTAACAGCTCTTTTGCCAATGAATTATCAGCTAAAGTTTCTTTCGGTTCAATCGCGTTGCCAATAAATTTTGTGGGGCCGCCAATCATTTTTGCCAATTCATTAACACTGTAATTTTTGCCTTTGCCAATATTAATCACTTCGCCTTTCCCTACTCTATCGCTTTCTGCGGCTAAAATATTAGCCCTAACAGCGTCAACAACAGAAGTAAAATCTCTTCTTTGCTCTCCGTCATTAATAATTGTCATTGGTTCTCCTGCTAATCTTTGCCTGACAAAAATGCCCATTACCAGGCAATATGCGCCTTCTAAAAGCTGCCGTTTGCCATAAATATTGAAATATCGCAAAGACACGGTCGGCAATCCATAAATTTCGCTAAACAAACCGCAATAAAGTTCGCCAACATATTTTTGCAAGCCATAAGGGCTTAATGTGTGTACAGGCATATCTTCGCGCAATGGCATTTTTTTCTGGCCGCCATAAGCCGATGATGACGCGCTGTAAATCACTTTTTTTACTTTTGCGTCTCTTGCGGATGTTAAAACATTAAGTGTTCCGTTTAAATTAATGTCATTAGCGGTTATCGGATCTTCAATTGACGGCTGGACCCGCGCAAAAGCGGCCAAATGAAAAACATAATCAACGCCATCAAACAATGGCTTGATTTTTTCCAGATTCCTAATATCAACTTCATAAAATTTTGCTTGAGAATTGATATTTTCTTTTTTGCCTGTTGACAAATTATCAATAATAATAACATCATCGCCTC
>JAYEOU010000122.1:0-1685 GCA_034723335.1 Patescibacteria group bacterium | reverse complement strand
ATGAGAACCTACGCAAAACCGACAGTTGTTATTACAGGAATAACCCACAATAATAACGGTTTTTTTTATTTTTTGATGATGTATTTTTTCAGGCATTTGCTTTTTCGTCAATTTTCAAAATTAATTTTTTAATTTTCAGATAGTCAAATTTTTACAGGTCTAAATATTTAAAAATATCTTCCCTTTTGATAAATCTTTTGGGCTATTTTGTCACGCCAAACTTGATTGCCTTTCAACGCCGCCATGGAGGCAGATATGGATTTGGGACTGATTTTAAAACCGCTAAATTCGATAATTTCTTTTGCTTTTTTTATTAAATGGGAATTAGCTATCAAATATCCTGAACGATAAAAGGGCATAAAGTAATTTTTGGAAAAAGAATTAACTACTATAATCGGATCCCGCTCAACATTGTAATATCTTAAGACAGAAACAGGTTTAGGCAATAGATAATTTATTATTTCGTCAACCACTAAATATATATTCTTGTCTGAACAGAACTTAGCTAATTGAGCTATCTTTTGGCCAGATAAAACTTTAAAATCATAAAGATAAGGGTTGTTGATAATAATGAGCTTTGTTTTCTTGTTGTAATTTTTTTCTATCTCCTTAATTTCCATTGTCCGGCCTACTTGCCTAATTATCCCTCCTAAATTTTTGACGCCTTCGCCATATCCGCCCCAGCAAGGTTTTTGCAAAATAACTTCGTCTCTGGGCCTAATAGCCAGCATTAATGCCAGAAACAAAGAATGAGAACATCCCGTTGTTAAAGCAATATTCTTTTGAGATAAAATAGACCCAAAATCACGCTTATTTTTATCAATTAAGGCAGAAATTAAATTATCTGTTTGCGCCATATTTTTGGGATTGCTAATATGTTTCGGCAACGGAACAATATAATCATTATAGACATGCACTAATTCGCCTTGCCAATCAAGCAGTGAAAGGCCAAATTGCTTGGCTCTGTTTTTGAATTTTTCCAAATTACCTTTATTTGTCCTCTTAATGATACTCAAAAATGGATTATTAAAGGAATCAAATTTTATATTTTTTTTGATTGCGGGCAAGCCGGTAATATTTATTCCGCTAAAAAAGTATTTCATATCTTCCTTTAAAATATTTCCCAACCTTAACCCGTCAAAACCAAAAAAATCTACATATTTTTTAGGAAATCCCGAACAAATATTTTCAAAAACGCACGATTGGCAAGCTTTATGTTTGGTATAGACAGATGTTAATTTTTCGGAACGGTAATTTTCATAAAAGTTAGAAACCATGCAAACGGGACCTTTTTCAATAAAGAACTCTTCTACTTTTTGGTTATCAAACGACTTTTTTAAATAATTTAAAGTTTCTGATAAAAACGGATAAATTTTACTAAACTGAATTAAACTATACCGATTATCGGAAGCTCTACCGCGTGTTTCTATAAAAGAAAGATTAATAATCCTAATCCCTAACCTGTCAACAACAAACCTTGCAATTCTTAGAAGATGTTTGTAATTTTTTTTATTAATAACCGTAAAAACTGATATTGGCAGGTCAGGATTGATTCTTTTTAAATTCAATATACCATTAACGGTTTGCTTAAAACTCCCCCGTGTTCTGGTTGCCCAATCATGAATTGAAGCGTTGTCGCCATGGATTGAAATCTGCGCGGAATGAACATTATATTTTAACACTTT
>JAYEOU010000121.1:0-8789 GCA_034723335.1 Patescibacteria group bacterium | reverse complement strand
CAAAATTTAAAAAATATTAAATTTTTTATATTACCTTTCTATAATTTTTCTCTCCTCCCCAACCCATAAATCCCAAAAACCCTCTCATCAATATTTTTGTTGGGCAGTTTTATTTTTTAGCTAATATTGATGACAATGTCCTTTCTATATTCTCAAGAGTTTTAATCGGTTTGTCTATTAAACTTCCTTTGATAAATTCTTCTTTACACCTTGTTTTGTCCGGCAATATGGAATTTACTAAAATAAACAAATTCAAAAAATTTTTCAAATTTAACCAAAAATCGTTATATAATTTTTCTATTTCTTTTTTATCTAATTTTATAGATAGGCCCGATTTTTCAGTTTTTCCATTATGATATTTTTTCTCCCAAATTTCATGTCCATGAACTATTTTATTTCTTATATAAGCTAATTTCTTATAAAAATTCTTTATATCTACGATAATATCATTGCTACTTTCATCAGCAGAGAGAATAATAAAATAGAAATAATCTAATTTTTTATACAAAGTTTCATTTTCAAAATTCTTATCCCAAAATTGTTGCAAAAATCCTCCTTTAATATATTCATTCATAGTATAATTTATAAAATATCTTATATGAAAGGTCACAATGTTTTCGAATGTTAAATGCAAAAATACCCCAGCCAACACTAAATAATTTATCCCTTTTTCTCTCATCAAAAAATTTTTATAAAATTCTTCATAAAAACTAGGATAAATAAAATATTCGGTTTTGACATGTTCTTGAATTTTCATAGTTAAATATTGTTTTTCACAACCTTCCTCTCCTCCTCCCCCAAACCATACAACTCAAAAACCCTCTCACCAACTTTCTTTAAGATGTCTTCTTTATCACTTTATTCTTTGAGAGATTTTTGTGAAAAATTTTTATCCTCAATTGTATAATATTTATTTCCCTCAATATCTTCATAACTTATAAAAATTTGATTTTTTTTATTTGTCTTCTCTTTAATTGTATCATCCCAAATAGCATATAAAATATATCCTGGCTTCATCCATCCCCATACTGGTAAGAATCTATATAAATTTTTTTCAACTTGAGTAATATCACTCAAAAAATGTAATGGGTGTTTATATACGTTAATTACTACATATCCTTTTATATCTTTCGCGATGTTTCGGAAAACAGTAAATTCCAAAGATTTATTATCTAATATTTTTTTGTCTTTAATATGCACGATTTTGCCTTGAATATTATCAAAACTTTCTATGTGCCCGCTCCTCAAGATAACTGGTCGTAAACTTATTTCTCGTTGATGTTCTAATTGTTTTCTATTGATTTGTTTTAACCAATAAGTCTCTTTTGTATATTGCATAACGGCAATAGCAGTAAACCATAAAACAATAATTGAAATTTTGTCGGCTATTTTTGTATTCCTTCCAAAATATATTATTCCTATTAACCCTACA
Organism: Patescibacteria group bacterium; assembly: GCA_034723335.1. Lineage (GTDB taxonomy): Bacteria > Patescibacteriota > Patescibacteriia > Patescibacteriales > VMTK01 > DAOWHZ01. Next base: position 7,357 of record JAYEOU010000121.1, on the reverse strand, counting down.
ATAAACAAAATAAAAACTCCCCAATCAGAAAAATCCATCGTTGTTTTTCTTTTTAACCATTGGCTTAATTTTTCTTTCTTGTTATCTAAATAAATAAACATGATTATTTGTTGCCACTTTCTATTATTTTAGCGTCTTCTTTATTTAACCCATAAATCCCAAAAACCATCTCATCAATTTCCCCATCCGTCCTCTTAATCTCCTCTTCAATCTCCTTATACTCCTTATCATCCATAATCGGATCTAATTTTTGCAATTCCCTATTTAACTTTAACATCTTGTCAGCTAACTTAACTAACTTATCGTGCTTTGCTTTTTCTTTTTTATCAAAAAAATCTATTTTGTAGATTGGAATTTGCGAGGTATAAATTTTTTTAAATCTTAAAAAACCTCCGCTAACATGAGCATCTTCAAATCTATAATTAAAATAAAACCTTATTAGTCCAGAATTAATGAGAGCTAAAATATATCGCAAATCATAATTTTCATCTACAAACTGTATAGAATACAAAGTATTAACTGAATAATACTTTTCATCATCAAAAACAGCTTCTGGAAATTGGGATATGTCTCTTAATAATATTTTTGGTTTTTCAAAATATTTTTTTGCACACAAATTACCATATTCCTTTTTGCTTTTATTAATTCGCTTATTATCATATCTAATATACTTACCGCTCCACTTAAACCAATATCTATGGCAATCCCTACCAGCCAATAATTTTTTACAGGTATCATCAATTTTGTTATCAACAATTAATTTGTTTCTTACATTGCCTGTGTGAATTGTTTCTTTAATAGTTGCTATATCTCCCAACATTACTGATTTATTTCCAATTCTTTTAAAAAATTTTGGCTTTTTTTTAATCGTAAAATTTTTTGTCTGACTTTTTTGCAAATCATCTTGATTAATTAAAACTGCATTACCAGAAAGATCTAATTCATTTTCTATTTTATAACCTTTGATTTTATGTCCAGCGGTTTTTTTATTTTTCTGCAAAATAATAATATAAGGATAAGTAGACGCGTCTTTAAAAACCTGAAGATTTGAGACATCAACGATGGAAATAATTTTACAATTATCTAAAATAAATTCTCTTAACTTTTTGCCGTAATCTGCAATTGCATACTTATTGGAAGTAATAAAACCTAAATATCCGCCTTCTTTCAAAAGATTTATTGATTGTTCAAAAAATAATTGATAAATATCGTATTGTCCTTGAGCAGAATCATATTGATCGTTAAAATATTTTTTATCCTTTACATCTAATTCCCTGTTTCTCACATACGGCGGATTCCCAATCACAACATCAAACTTCCCCTCCCACTCAAACCCCTTCTTCTCCTTCCACCCCCTGCCAAAATACTTTTTCAGCTCCTTTTCGCTTCCGGAAATCAAAGAATTGCCTTCTTGGATATTGTGAGACAGCTTGGGCAATTTAATTTGGCTGTTTACCATTTTCATAAGCAAATTTAATTTAGCCAGCTCAACCGCTTCCTTGTCCAAATCAACCCCAAAAATATTATTAAGCAAAATTCTCATTTTCTCCTGCGAAGTTAATATTTTTCCGTCGCGCTTTTTAAACGCTTTTTCCAAATCTTTAAATTTTTTATTTTTTTCTTGCTTCTGCTTTCTTTTTTGATTTTGTGAATAATCAATCAAACTTTGGTAAGCGGAAATTAAAAAAGAACCTGAACCGCAGGCAGGGTCTAATATTTTAATATTTTTGATTTCAGCCGGAGTTTTGCTTTTTAAAACCTCGCCTAAAGTATTTTGCGCGATATAATTAACAATATAGCGTGGCGTGTAATAAATGCCCTGAGATTTTTTTTGCTTGTTTTTTTCGCTTTCGCGTCTTCCTTTTGGATGTAGCCCAAGTACTGCTCGTAAATATTGCCGAAAATATCAGCCGGAATGTCGTCAAAATTATATCTGATTCCCTTGTTTTTGGTTTTGTACAATTCATTGATAATATCCGCGAATGTAATGTCCATTGCCTCAATTTTTTCGCCTAAATAATCGCAGGCGCTTTCCGCGAACAATCCGCTGTTGTATGTCCTGTCAATTTTGCGGAAAATTTTATTCAAGGAAAATAGCAGCTGATCAGTTTTGCGGCCTTTGTCCTCCCAATTTCTGACTAACGGCTGTAAAATAATATCTTCAATTTTCCTGTCTTCAAGCGTTCTGATAAAAATTAATCTGTCTAAAATCATTTGCACATGCTCGGAAATCTTTTTCGGCTTAACATCTGGATTATAGCCGCATAATTCATTGAACATCAATTCGCGCCACCTTATTAAATCGCTTGCCAATTGCTCGTCAATTATCCTTTTGGGCCTTTTGCCGACCTCGTCCGCTTTTTTATCCAAAATACCTTTTTGAAACGCTTCCCGTGAAAGCCACCATAATTTCTCGCTGGTTAAAAATTCAGTCCATAGTATTTCAATATATCTGCAGCTTTGAATATCCGGCTCATCCCATTCAGTGTTAAAAACTTTAATCGCTTCAAAATCAGTTAAAACCACCCATGGCACTGATTTATGCCACGAATAATTTATGGCCTGCTCCGCCCATCTTTCCTCGTCTAAATTAACAGGAATAGCTTTAGCTTCAATATAAAACTTTGTAATCCCATCAATCTTAAAAGCGTAATCAACCCTTTTGCCGGACACATCTGTTTCAGGCCAAACCTCTTGTTCAAAATCCCAGCCCAAAGCTTCAAACAAAGGGCGGATGAAATGATCCTTGGTTTGCTGTTCATTGTATCCTTTCTTTTCTGTATCAGATAATTTCTCATACCTCTCAACTAATTTTTTAATTTTTTGCATGGACGCAAAATTTTGCGCTCCCATAGCTTGTTTATTCATATTAATACTTTACCATTTTTTATCTCTAAAAATCAAATATATTAAACATCTAAATTTTAGAATGATTGCCCTTGATTTTTAACTTTAATTATAGTATATTTACATTATCAGGCAATGCCTGATTTTTAAATGAAAAATGCAAAAGTAAAGATGAATAATGAATTAATAATTAAAAATTTTTCATTTTACATTAATTTATTACTCATTTTGCATTTTTAATTATTCATTTCTATGTCAGGTCATTCCAAGTGGTCAACAATTAAAAGGCAGAAAGGAGTTACTGACGCCAAGCGCGGAGCGATTTTTACTAAGCTGGGGAAAACGATAACAGTGGCTGTTAAGGAAAAAGGCGGGGATCCAGACGCTAATTTTTCTTTGCGCATGGCGATTGACAAAGCCAAGCAGGCCAATATGCCTAAAGAAAATATTGAGCGCGCGATAAAGCGCGGCTCAGGAGAGCTGGCAGGAGGGCAGATTGAAGAATTGGTTTATGAAGGTTTTGGTCCGGTCAAGTCGCAGTTTATAATTAAATGCTTGACTGATAATAAAAATCGCGCGGCTGCCGAAGTGCGGCATATTTTTACAAAATATGGCGGTTCACTTGGAACAGTTGCGTGGAATTTTGAAAAAAAAGGAGTGATTAGAATTATGAGCGAGGAATTAAGAATTAAAAATTTGAATAATGAAAATTTTGAACTGGAGTTAATTGATGCTGGCGCGCAGGATATTTTGCAAGAAAATAAAGGCCTGACCATTTACACTAAAATAGAGGATTTGCAAAAAGTTAAAAACTTTTTAGAAAATAAAAATATTAAAACAGAATCAGCTGAAATAGAATATATTGCCAAAGAGTCCTCCTACGCTAAAGCTTCGGAGGACAAGGAAAAAATTGAAAAATTTATTGAAGAGTTGGAAAATAATGAAGATGTTTCAAATTATTATCATAATATAAATATATAATTGCATAGCGCGGAATGCATAACGCATAACAAAAATTAAAAAATTTGTTTTGCGCGTTATGCGTTGTGCGTTACGCGTTGCGCGTTATGCGTTATACGATTTTAGGAATTGACCCGGGCATAGCTGATACCGGCTATGGCGTAATCCAAAAAGACAAATTAGGCAATTTATCCTGTATTGATTATGGTTCAATAAAAACTATGGCAAAAATAGACATGCCAGAACGGCTTGAAATTGTAAATAAGGAATTAAATAAAATAATAAAAGAATATAAGCCGAATCTATTTGCGATTGAACAATTGTTTTTTTGTAATAACGCTAAGACAGCGATAGTTGTCGGGCAGGCAAGAGGCGTAGCGATTTTAACAGCAAGACAAAATAAAGTTCCGGTAACAGAATTTACGCCATTGCAAGTAAAGCAAGCTGTTTCCGCTTACGGCAAAGCGTCTAAAATGCAAGTGCAAAAAATGGTTAAAATACTTTTAAATTTAAAAGAAATTCCGAAGCCAGATGACGCGGCAGACGCGCTGGCGATTGCTATATGCGCAACTCAATATAATGCGAATCCGCAAATTTATGCAAATACCGCAAATTCAAATAATGCGAATAAATAATTTGCAGATTTGCATATAATTTGCGGATTCGCATTATACTTATGCAGAAAAAATTAAAAATAGTCCATATTGCCTCTGAAATTGCGCCGTTTTCCAAAACTGGCGGATTGGCCGATGTTGCCAGAAGTTTGCCCAAGGCTATAAAAAGACTAGGGCATGGAGTTATTGTTGTTACTCCTCTTTATGGCAGAGTTATTAACAAAAAAGAGCATAATTTAAAATTGATTTTTGATAATATTAAAGTTTATTTGAATTCAAAAGAAGCAATAAGCGTTAATTATTGGAGAGGGTATTTAATGAAAGAACTGCCGGTTTATTTTATTGAAAACAAAAAATATTTTTCCAAGCGCAAAACTCTTTACGGCTCAACGCATGAAAACGCGCGTTTTTTAATTTTTGATGTAGCTGCTTTAAAATTAATTTCTCTTCTTAAATATGAAACTGATATTGTCCATTGCCATGACAGGCAGGCTGGTTTAATACCTTTTTATTTAAAAACTGATTTTCGCTATTCAAAAACTCTTCGCAAAGCAAAAACCATTTTTACTATCCATAATTTGATTTTTCAGATGGGAAAAAATTGGTGGGAAGTGCCATCAGACAAGAAGGATTATGGCCGCAAAAGAATTCCGCATATTGCTGATCCAAATATTGAATATATTAATTTTGCAAAAAGGGCTATTTTGTCAGCGGATATAATCAGCACAGTAAGCGAGCAGTATCGTGAAGAAATTATGACGAAAAAATTCGGCCAGGATTTGCACCGTATTTTAAAAAACCGCGAAGATCGGCTTTTCGGTATAGTGAACGGGATTGACTATAACGCGTATAATCCTCAAAACGATCCAGGATTATTTAAAAATTATAATTATAAAAAAATTCATAGAAAAAAATTAAATAAAGCGTATTTGCAAAAAAAATTCGGGCTGGCGATTAAAAAAGAGATACCTTTATTTTGCGCTACTTCCAGAGTTACTTTTCAAAAAGGGTTTGAATTAATATTTCAAATTTTAGACCATCTTTTAAGTATAGATCTGCAGATAATTATAATGGGTGACGGAGACAATGAGTATATACGCAGGTTTAAGAAATATCAAAAGAAATATCCGCAAAAAATAGTTTGGCTGCCTTTTTCCAAAAATCAAAAATATGAAACTTTGGTTTATGCCGGCTCTGATTTTTTCTTACTGCCTTCCCATCATGAACCGTGCGGGATTAACCAGCTGATTGCTATGCGCTATGGCTGTGTGCCAATTGTAAGGAAGGTGGGCGGCCTTTATGATACTGTTGAAAATTTTGATCCTATTAACAAAAGAGGCACTGGCTTTTCATTTGATAAATTTGATTCTTTTTCTTTATTCGGCGCCATTATAAGGGCTTTAGAAACAAAAAAATACAAGAATGCTTGGAGGGATATTATGGTTAGAGCTATGCGCGAATCTAATTCTTGGGAAATTCCAGCCAAAAAATATATATCTCTTTATATGAAAGCGATTAAAAATAATAAAGTTCGGAATATTAAAAAATAATAAATATAATGCGAACCTACAAATTATATGCAAATACCGCAAATTGCGAATTATGCGAATTGTTTATTCGCATTATTTGAATTCGCAGTATTTACTCCGCCAGCTGGCGGATTGCTGATTTGCATTATAACTTTATGATTATTTGGATAAATTTTTTGCATCTATATCAGCCGGTTAATACTGACGCGCATGTGATTAAAGAAGCGACAGAACAAAGCTATTACAGAATAATACGCGCGATAGAAGAGTACCCAAATATTAAATTTACTTTAAATATAACTGGGTGCTTATTTTTGCGCTGGGAAGAATTAGGTTATTATGATTTAATTAAAAGAATAGGAAAATTAATTAAGAAAGGGAAAATTGAATTAACCGGCACTGCGGCCTATCATCCTATTATGCCTTTAATTCCTGAGCAGGAAGCAATAAAGCAAATAAAAGAGAATGAAAAAATATTAAAAAAGCATTTTGGCAAAAATTTTAAGCCAAAAGGATTTTTTTTGCCTGAGTTAGCCTACAGTCCGTTCGTGGCGAAAATAGTAAAAAAAATGGGCTACCAATGGCTTATTTTGGATGAAATCGCTTATAGCGGTAAAATAGGGAAAAACGATTTTAATCAAGTTTATAAAGATAAAAATAGCGATTTGAAAGTTGTGATACGGTCAAGAAAATATTCTAATAGCTATGTTCCGGAAACTATTGCAAAAGAAATTAAAAATAATAAAGAAGAAAAAATAATAATCACCGCAACGGATGGCGAACTTTATGGGTTGCGGTATATTGACCATACTGCTATTTTTGAAAAATTGCTTAAGCGCCAAGATTTGCGAACAATCACCATTTCTGAATTTATTAAACAACACAAGAAAAAAATCGTTAATATAAAACCATTGCCTCACAGCTGGGCAACAAGCGAAAAAGAATTGCAAAAAGCGCAATATTTTAATTTATGGCAGGAAAAAACCAATGTAATACAGAAGAAGCTTTGGCAGCTGGCTTATTTGGCCCATGATACGGTTGAAAAATATAAAAAAGACAATAATTATTATTGGGCGCGCTGGCATTTAGTAAGGGGTTTGGCAAGCTGCACTTTTTGGTGGGCAAGCGCTAAGGATTTTCGTTTATTTGGTCCGATTTCATGGAGTCCGGATGAAATAGAAAGGGGCGTTAATGAATTAATAAGGTCAATCAGAAGCCTTGATGATGTTGCTGCCAGAAAGACAAAAATTAGCGCGGAAAAATTATGTATTTCCATAAAAAGGGCTGTTTGGAAAAAACACTGGACATATTATTGGAAGAAATAATATTACAAATTCACAAATCATACACAAATGCACAAATATTAAATAAAATTTGTGATATTTGCCCGCCTAGACGAGCTAGCGA
>JAYEOU010000120.1:0-8831 GCA_034723335.1 Patescibacteria group bacterium | reverse complement strand
TTCGGCTTCTATAAAAGATTTTTTTCGTTTGGTAAAAATTGGTTTTTCTGCTAAAAGAAAAATGTTAAAAAATAATTTAGCCAATGGGTATCATATTAGCCACAAAGAAGCTGAAAATAGGTTGAAAAAAGCCGATTTTAACCCAAAAATTAGGGCGCAGGAATTATCGATTAATGATTGGGTGGGATTGTTTGGAGAATTTATGTAAATTACTGTAAATTACGAAATTACTTCTGATTTTGTCATCCCGAATCACTTTAGTGATGAGGGATCTGCAACCGTGATAAAAGCGATGAGCCGCGGTTATAGATCCCTCACTCACTCCGCCAGCTGGCGGACGAGTTCGGGATAACAAAAAAGTGTTTTGTAGTTCAAAGAAATTATGTTATAATGATGGTAGTTAATTATATAATCAATTTTTAGTTATGCGTGACAAAATATAACTGTGCGATTAACTAATTTAATTATTTTTCCATGCAAGAAGACCATAAAGATTTGGAGAACAGAGCTGTTAAAAATGAGCCGAATCAAGCGCCGCAGCAGTTAGGAAAGGGCCAAAAGATTGCAGCAGCGTTTTTGGCTGTTTTCGCTGTTTTAGTAATTATTATGTGGGCAGGGCAGTTTAAGAAAAATATTAGCGAACCGTTTGCTTACAAAGGCGGCAGCAGTGATAAACAAACCAATGTCTGCCAAGGCCCGGGGTGCCAGGAAGATAGTGAAGAGTCTTTAAAAAATAAGGATACTGACGGCGATGGCTTGTCCGACTGGGATGAGCTGTATTTTTATAACACCTCGCCTTATTTAGAAGATAGCGACAGTGATGGCTTTATTGATAAGCAGGAGGTTGATAATGATCAAGATCCTAATTGTCCTGCTGGCAGGGATTGTTATGGTTCAGGAATTGTTGAAGGCGACGAGGGCGTGGTTAGCGATAAAAGCGATAGTCAAAATAGCAGTTCTTTAAATAGTTTATTGGATCAGTTTAATGTTACTGGCGAGAACCAATCTGGTTTAAGCCAGACAGGACCAGGCGCGGGAGCTAATGAATTAGAAGCTCTTTTTGGCGCTGAAATGAATGCTGCGACTTTGCGCCAATTATTATTGGAGCATGGCATGGACAAGAAAATTTTAGATAAAATTAGCGATGAGCAGTTGATGGAAAGTTTTGGGGAGATGATGGGAAGTTAAGAAGTAAGAATACACTATAACATTTTAATAATTTGATTAAAAATAAAAATAATAGCAAATTATAATAAATGAATACAAATAACAAGTCAAAAAATAATAAATTTCAAGCTGCTATTATAGGTCTTGGCTATCAAAGCCATGAAGATCATATCCCTGGCATAAAAAATATCCCGCTATTACTTTACCTACAGTGAATAATCAAAAAATAAAGCCAAGCTGGTACGCCTTTGTTTTTCAATATAATGAAAATAAAAGTAAAATTCCTATTAATAAATTTTATCAAGCGTTAAGAAAAGAGGGATTAGTTGAAATTGATCAGCCTAATTCAACATGCCCATTAAATTTATTGCCACTTTTTCAACAACCGCAAAAACTTTTTCCGATTTATCAACAGCATAAATTTTCTTACAAAAAAGGGGATTTCCCTAAAGCCGAAAAATTTTATAAGAACGCCATTAAAATACCTATTTGGACAAAAATTAAAGACTGGTCGGTAATGAAATTATATATAGATGGCATAGAAAAAGTATTAAAAAATATTACTGAATTAAAATAAAAGTATGCGAAAAAAAATAATTCAAAAAATTGTTTTAGCAGGCGTTGTTTATAAAAATACTAAAATTTTAATAGTAAAAAGGCATAATAATGAAAAAATTTTTCCAGGAATGTGGGAGTTGCCAAGCGGAAAAAAAGAACCATTAGAGGATTGGCGGCAAGGTTTAATAAGAGAAGTGCAAGAAGAGACAGCGTTAAAAGTAAAAGTATTAATACCCGTTAGTGTCTTTAGTTATGTTATAGAAAAGAAAGATATTAGGGACACAACGCAAATCAATTTTTTAGTCAAGCCATTTCCATTAGCGCAACAAGTCAAATTAAGCAGCGAGCACTCTGATTATGCATGGCTCAAGGAAAATAAGATAGAAAATTATAATTTAAGCAAAAAAACAAAACAAGTCATAAAAGATTCATTTAAAATTATTAATAAATTTTATAAAAATGGCTAATTTTTTATATTATTTTAAGAATTTCATCTAAATTTTTCATTCCGTTTCCAGTTTGGATACAAACTATTTTTAATTTTTTATTATTCTTTGTTTGAAGTTTGTTTAAGGCGGCATAAACAACAGCAGAAGTTGGTTCTGGTGTTAACGATTCCTTTTTAATAATATTTTTTAACGCTAATATTGTTTCTTTTTCTACCTCGTTAGAAAAAAGCCACTGACAAGCCCTGTTAAATATTTGCCTTATACAGAAAAAAGTTTCTAAATAAAATTATCTAACAGGGCAAGCGGCACTTTTCTAACGGGGTCTACATTTCCTCTATTGTTTCAATTCCTAATAAATTTAATCCCTTCTTAATTGTTTCAGCGGACATTTGAGTAAGAGCTATCCTGGCTTTTTTTAACTTTAAATTATCAGCTTTTAAAATAGGATTTTTCTGATAAAATTGATTAAAAGCCTTTGCAATTTCAAAAATTTGTATTGTTGCCAAAGAAGGATTAAGCCCCTTAGCGGACATTGCTACTTTTTCTGAAAATTGCATTATTTTTTGCGCTAACAATAATTCCTCGCTAGATTCTAAAAAAGAAAAATTAATATTTTTTAGCTCTTTATCCGTTTGAATATCAGCGTCCCTTAATATTTTTGCCGCTCTTGCGTAAGCGTATTGGCAATAAGGCCCTGTAAATCCATCAAAAGATATGGATTCTTGCGGGTTGAAACGAATAACCTGCGAAGGATGAACGCGCAAAAGATAAAATTTAATAGCGCCTGTTCCAATTTTTTCAGCCCTTATTTTTGCGTCATCATCAGATAGTTCCTTTTCAGAATAGCGCTTGCGAATTTCTTTAAGCGCCAACTCTTCCACTTCGGCTACAAGGCTGTCGGCATCAACAACTTTTCCTTCACGGGATTTCATTTTTCCGTCAGGCAGATAAACCATGCCATAAGAAAGATGCTGGCATCTTTTCGCCCATGGATAGCCAAGCGCGCTTAGGATTTCAAAAAGGCACTTGAAATGATAATTCTGCTCAGAACCCACTACGTAAATAGAGCGGCGCAGTTTGTGTTCAAGGACTTTTAAAGCAGCAGTGCCTAGATCCTGCGTAATATAAACGCTGGTGCCGTCTGAACGCAAAACAGTTACTTTCTTGCAGCTGCCATCTTTATTAAGCCCAAAACTTTCTGGCAAGTTGAAAGCAAGCGCTTTATTATCATCTTGATAAAAAACACCTTCTTTAAATCCTCGGGATATGATATCTTTGCCTAACTTATAAGTATCAGATTCATAATAAAAAACATCAAATTTAAAACCAAGCTTTTGGTAAGTCTTATTAAATCCATCATAAACCCAGTTATTCATTGTTTTCCATAGATCCAAAGTATCTTTATCGCCCTTTTCCCATTTTTTAAGCATCTCTTGAGCTTCTGCTTTTAATTCTGCGTTTTTTTCAGCTTCTTTGGAAAAACGGACATACCAATCGCCTACAAAATGATCTCCTTTTTTACCAGTTGATTCAGGAGTGGCTTTTTGTCCCCATTTTTTCCAAGCCAGCATAGATTTGCAAATATGCACCCCTCTGTCATTAGTTAAATTAGCTTTAATAACAGTGTTGCCTGTTGATTCAAGAATATTAGCTATTGCCATTCCAATAGAACCATTGCGAAGATGCCCTAAATGCAGCGGCTTGTTTGTGTTAGGTGAAAGATATTCCACCATAGTTTTTTGCGGTTTTTCCGGAGCGTTAAAAGCAATATTTTTTAAAACAATTTGCGAATAAATATTGCCAAAAAGCGCTTGCCGGGAAATTTTAAAATTAACATACGGGCCAACAGCCGCTACCGCTTGAATGACTTTATTGGTTTTAATTTCTTTAGCTAATTTCTTGGCAATTTTTTGAGGATCTTGATGAAGCTGTTTGGTTAATTGGAAACATTCAAAAGCAAAGTCGCCTAATTCAACATTAGGCGGAATTCCTAAATCAATTTTTTCAATTTTTTCATTGAAGATTTCCTTAATTGCGCTTTGAAGCGCTATTTTAACAGTGTTGATTAACATGGTTTTTACCTCCTTAAAGTTAAATGATATCTTTATTATATCTAATGAGCCCTTATTGTCAAAGAACTTTGATTTTTCGTCATCTTATATTATATTAAAATTTTGTAAAAAGTTTATATCAGTGAATTTTATTTAGAAATATATTGATTTTTTTATTTGGAATATTTTATGGAAGTATGCTATAATAATAGAAGTAATCCACAGGTTTATAATAACTACAAGAATGTATTATAAAGAAGAATAAAGCAACTACAGGAATGGAAACTACAAGAATTTAGAACTACAAGAATTTAGTATAAAGAAGAATATTTTATTATAGTATTCTTCTTTATAAAAAATTCCTGTAGTTAAAAATAACATAAAAAAGACCCCCGCGCTTTTTCATCTGTTGTTTTAGATGAGTTTGCGCGAGGGCCGAGAGTTTGGTTCAAAGATCATTGAGATGGCTCCATAGTGGCGATAGCCCTGTGGAGCTCGGATGCAAGCGTAATTGACGGTTTGCAGTTTGGCTCCACAGCCCTTCGGGACTATGGAGCCGTCGTAAAAACTACAAGAATTTAGAACTACAAGAATTTAGTATAAAGAAGAATATTTTATTATAGTATTCTTCTTTATAAAAAATTCCTGTAGTTAAAAATAACATAAAAAAGACCCCCGTGCTTTTTCATCTGTTGTTTTAGATGAGTTTGCGCGAGGGCCGAGAGTTGCGAAAGAGCATTTAAAGTTCCGCCCCCTTTTTTCTGCTTTGTAAACGGCAGAGGAGGGCTAAAAGTGGTGGGGGCGGAAGACGGAATATTAATAGGAGGTGGGAGTAGCCGTAGGTACGCGAGAAGCAGGAGTAGGTGGAGTAATAAAATTATTTGGAGATGCCGAGCAGAGAGGCAATATTTTGAGTTTTAGTTAGCTTAGCTCGGAAGCCCTGATAATCTTTTGGGGTCATAGGAATGATTTTGTGGAGTTTTTGTCCTATGAAAGCCAGAATAACTATTGAATGACCCTTATACTCCTTGTTATAGATAAAAATTTTAACCTTACCAGATGGACTAACAAATATTTCAACTGGTTGTCCCTATGTGAAAATCACGGATTCCTGTGTATCAAGATATAGGGCAGGGTTAAAATGTTTAATTCGAGAAGCATGAGAAGTAGATTTATTAGGTTTAACTAGTTTATCCACTACTTTGCCAGCATTAGTCGCAACCAAATTGCAAGCCATTTCTGCGCATCCGACCATTAATATCGACATAAATACAAACAAACATCTTAAAATTTTGTTATTTTTTTTCATCATAGTCCACCTCCTTTTTTTATGTTTGGTTGTGAGTTGTGAAAAGTTCAATCCTGTTTGTATTTATATTATACATAAATATGAAAAATTGTCAAGAGCAAAAGAAGCAATTAAAATTTAATAAAAAAATATTTAATAAAATAGTGTTAAGCTGTTTGATTTTTTGTTTAATGGTTAGTGGGAGTTTGGCGATATTAAGTCATAAGGCAAATGCGGATTCAGAAATAATAGCAGAGCAATTAAATATTTTAGAAAGCAAACGTGCAAAAATAGAAGCAGAGATGAATAAACCGGGTCAAATTGGTGTTGTAAATAGAGCAGAACTTGCAGCAATAGAGGCAGAAATGAATTTGTTGTATGCTCAATTAACTCAGGGTAAAGAGAAATGGTCATGGGAGAAATTATTGGAAGAGTTTATACAACAGCTAAAAGAACAAAGGGGTGCGGCATTTAAAGCAATGTTGGGTAGTTTTTTAAATAATATAGCTTATGATACAGCTACGTATTTGGCAACTGGAGATTGGGGGCAGAATCCCATGTTTGAAACTAATGATATAGGAGATGTATTAAGGTATGCTGCTGACAATGCCGCAGGAAGTTTTTTAGAAATTTTAGGTAAAGGCGATTATTTCGCATTTAATCTTTGTAAACCGGATTTTGGAGTGCAAATAAAAATAGGATTAGGTTTGCAGAAAGCGGTAAGGCCTGATAAACCGGTGTGCCATTTTTCGGAAATGAAGAAGAATTGGGAAAACGAGCTAAATGATCCCAATTTTCTTAATAAATTTCAAGCAATGTTTGATCCTTTTGAAAATGATTTGGGCATTGCTTTAACTTTACAGACAGGAATGGAAAATAAAATTAATAAAGCCGTAAATGAAGATTTAGAGCGATTAAAATTAAATCAAGGACTAAAAGCTTTTACTGAAGGTATAAGTAATAAGCTAAAATCACCGGTTAAAGGTTTAGACGCAAAAATAGACAAGACTTTTGATATAACAACAGACAAAGAGAAGGAATATACAGGCACTTTAGCAGATGCGATTGGTGTTTTTGTAAATACATTAGTTAGTAAATTAACAGATAAATGGTTTAAAGAAGGTTTGGTAACCAGTTTTCCAGATAATAGCTACCAAGGCGACTGGGGAGGATTTGAATCCCAGACCCAAAGCGAAGGCATTGCAGGGGCCGAAGACAGGTTCAGGGAATTAATAGAGCCGGAATTTGGGGTTAGAGGCGATTATGAAATTTTAAGCGAATTAGTAAGCTGTTCTGATCCAACTAAAGCAGGGCCTACTAATTGCGTAATTACTGAAAATTTCAGGCAGGCCGTGATAAATAGAATGACAGTGGGGCAGGCAATGAATCAGGGTTATCTTAACGCGGAAGGGATTTTCGGTTTTACTTCTGACGGCTTGGAGCCGGATTATTATGATGAGGGTTATCCTTATCGCGCAATGATAATTTTAAGAAAATTTAGGATTATTCCTGTTGGCTGGGAACTGGCCGTGCAGTATATTAAGATGTGTCCGCAGGATGGTTTGCCTAATTGTGATTACGGGGGGACAGGCGGAACTAAAAATTTGGGGGATTTGGTTGCTTGCTATGATTCGGCTGATGATTATGAGGGGTATAGCGCGGCTTGGTGCGTTGGTTTGGTTGACCCAAGCTGGGTGTTGAAAGCGCCGCTTAATTACTGCAAGCGGGAAGGTCCTGGTCCTGAAATAATTTCCGAGCAAATTATTGGCGAAGGGTATGACAGCGAGTTGGCGATTTCCCGTAATGATAATTATTGCGCTGACGAACAATCCTGCATTAAGGAAAATAATGATGGGTCATGCCAGTTGTACGGCTATTGCGCTGAAGAGCGGAGAAGATGGCTGTTTAACGGCAATTCCTGCGAGCCAAAATATAATACTTGCCAGACATTTAGATCACGCGCTGGCAGTACAGCTTCTTATTTAGAAAATACTTTAGATTATAGCGTATGCGATATTGATAATGTGGGGTGCCAGCCGTATTGCGCTGATTATGATTATGAAAACAGTAATTTTATATGTACTGCTGATACGGGAAATAAAATGTATTTTGATAAAGATGTTGAAGAGTGCGATGAAGACAATGAGGGCTGCCATGAGTTTATCAGAACCAAAGCTGGATTAAACGCTAATTTACTGACTAATTCCAGTTTTGAAGATGATTTGGCAGGCAGTATTTGGGACGGTGATGGCGCTCAAGTTGATGATAGTTATGACGGTTTATATGCTCTGCAATTATCAAATAATTTAGATAAAACAATAGATGCCGGACCGACTGATTATTCAATTGCCGGTGAGATTTGGACATTGTCTTTTTACGCTAAAAATTGTACTGCTATAGATGATTTTAGCATAGAAACAGACACTATATCTTTAAACCAAGGCAATGATTGGCAGTATTATCAAGCAACCCATATTTATCCGGAAGCGGTTGGTAATAATCAAGTTAGTTTTGTTATTAATTCCAGTTCCTGCATTATTGACGCGATTAAATTAGAGCGCGGGGATACTGCTACGGCTTACAGCGATTATCGCGGCGCGGGCCTGGTTTATGAAAAATTACTGCCGGACTATCTTGAAACCGTTTGTTATGTCAATCCTGATTCTGATTATCAATTAATAGATACGGATGGAGACGGATTGCCTGATGAGCCGATTTGCGCTGATTACGCGAGAAAATGCAATCAAAATGAAGTGAATTGCGAGCTTTACACTTCTGTTACTGATGATTTTAGCGTGCCGGCTAAAGTAATAGCGCAGGATTATTGCCAGGCTGAATGCGTTGGCTATGATACTTATATTCAAAGTGAAACCGCTTTTGACTCGTTGCGGGACGCTTATTTTATTCCATCAACAGCCCAGATTTGCGGCGCTGAGTCAGCCGGTTGCGATGAATTTACGAATTTAGACGAAGTAGAGCTTGGCGGAGAAGGAATTGAATATTATATTTATTTAAGGCAATGCGTTAAACCGTCTGATTCAGGGGCTGATTGCGCTAATTTTTATACTTGGGAGGGAAGCGATGAAACAGGATTTCAATTAAGAGCGCATAATTTACAGCAAGATAGCAACGAACCGGCCATAACCCAGGATGACAGCGGCGAGTGCGATGAAGCTATTTATAATTTGCCGGCTACTGATCCCGCTTATAATTCTGACTGCCGCGAGTTTTATAACAGCGGCGGAGAGATTTCATATCATTTATACAGCCGAACCATAACTTGTGATGATAATTGCCATCCTTACCGCCGAACAGAAA
>JAYEOU010000119.1:0-1745 GCA_034723335.1 Patescibacteria group bacterium | reverse complement strand
TTCTTATGGATTTTGGAGATTGTTCAAAAAATATATTCAAACCCAAGGTATTGAGAGAAGTCAAATAATTTATTTATTATTAGGCTGTGTTTTGGCTGCTAATTTGGCTTTTATTACTAACTTATTTATGCCTTGGTTTAATAGAACTGAATTAAATTGGTTAGGACAAATTTTTACTCTGTTTATGGTTGGGTTTGCTGCTTACGCCATCGTCGTCCACCGCCTCATGGACATTAAATTCGTCCTCCGCAGATCCTCTGTTTATCTTATCTCATTATCAACAGTTCTAATTTTAGCAACGCCGATTGAATATATTTTTAACAGGTATTTTATAGATATCACGGCTTGGGCGGATTTAGCGATTTTAATTTTAGCCTTGTCAATTTTTCCGCCAATCAAAAGATATTATTACCGCTCAGCCAATAAATATTTTTTTGCTTCATTATATGACAGCGGGGAAGTGATCGCAAAATTAAGCGATAAGCTGCGGTCCACTTTGGAGCTAAACAGGATTTGCGAGTTTATTTCCAGCGCGCTAATGAACGCATTTCATACCGAAGCGCTTGGAATTTTAATTTATAATGAAAAAACAAAAAGCTATACTGTATCGCGCAATACCGGTTTTAATATAAGCCGGATAAAAAAAACAATAAAGGAAGAGCAGTTATATAAATTATGCGCTCAACAGAATGAGCCGATTATTGTTGAAGAATTAAAAAGGTCTTCTTATCAGCAATATAAACAAATTATTGATTTATTAACTGATTTAAAAATAGAAACGGTTACCCCGCTAAACATTAAAGACAAAACCATAGGAATTGTCATCGCAGGAATTAAAGAATCAGGCGATATGTATAATGACGAGGATTTAAAGGTTTTAAAAGTTATTAGCGCCCAGGCCGCTATTGCCATAGAAAACGCTTTGTTATATAAAGAGACAAAGAATTTTGCCATAAAATTAAAAAAAGAAGTGAAAAAAGCAACGGCTGAGTTGCGCGTGGCTAATAAAAAATTAAAAAAATTAGACGCCGCTAAAAGCGAATTTATTTCAATCGCCTCACATCAGTTGCGTACTCCCTTAACCATTATTAAGGGCTACATTTCCATGATGTTAGAAGGAGCGTTTGGCCAATTAAGCGAACAAGAATTGTCTCCGCTTGAAAAAGTATATGAGTCCAATGAAAGATTAATTCAATTAGTAGAAAATCTGCTTAATATTTCCCGCATTGAATCCGGCAGATTGCAGTTTAATTTTACAATAATGCGATTAGAAGATATTGTGGGTAGCGTAATAGAAGAAATGGCTAATAGCGCCAAGAAAAAAGGATTGCGCCTGGATTATAAAAAGCCAGGCAAGCCGTTGCCCGGGATTAAGATTGATGAGGAAAAAATCAGGCAGGTGATAATAAATTTAATTGATAATGCCATTAAATATACCAAGCAAGGCGGTATTACAGTTAGCTTGTCATCAGCACCAAGTGCTGTCGCAGCACTTGGTGCTGATAATGCTATCCAATTTTGCGCCAGCGATACCGGCATGGGCGTTAGCCAGGAAGATTTGCCTAATTTATTCAAAAAGTTTTCCCGGGGCAAAGGTGTTTCCACAGTGCATACCGAGGGAACCGGCTTAGGCCTTTATGTCAGCAAAATGATGATTGAAGCTCATCAGGGCAAAATTTGGTGCGAAAGCGAGGGGAAAGGAAGAGGAAGCAGGTTTTGTTTTAAATTGGGGGCAGGGTAAATCA
>JAYEOU010000118.1:0-9113 GCA_034723335.1 Patescibacteria group bacterium | reverse complement strand
CCTCAACTTCTCTGGCCATATGCAATCCTATCGGCGCAAACAATAATTTAAAATACTCAATCATAACCGATGCAAAAGTCAATAAGCGATACCAAGCGCTGCTATTGTAATTCACATCATATTCAAAACCATGCAGTAAATCATTAAAATCAAATACGGTCAAGCGCATCACAAAATAAATTATTGAAATTAAAAATAAAGGAGCAACTAATTTAATAACATTTACCGCGCTTTTTTTATTAAATTTTTTGCTTATAAAAATCAATTCCACCAAAAAAATTAAGGCCGGCAGTAAAATCACCTGTTCTTTGGTTAAAAGCCCTAAAATAAAAAACAACAAACAAAATAAATAATTTTTTCCTTTATTGCTTAACAGCCATATTTTACTTTGTTCCTTTAATATATTTTTATTTCTTTCACGCGCCTTAATATAAAACAAAATAGCCAACAAACTAAAAATGCCGGACAGCGAATCAGCCCTGCCAGCGACATAAGTCACTGCTTCGGTTTGCAAAGGATGAATTAAAAAAAATAAACTAACCAAAAAAGGCAAAATAAAAAAGCTCGCGGAAGGCAAAATCCGCGAATCTCTCTTCATTCTTGCTAATTTATATAACAGCAGAAACACTAACCATGCCGCCAGCGCATGAAATAATGTATTTGTTAAATGAAAACCAAACGGTTCAAGCCCCCAGAGATGATAATCCATGGCAAAAGAAATAAGCAAAACTGGCCGCCAATAATTTGTTGTCTGGCCGGAGCCGGCAATTAAATTTTCTGTAAAATATTTATCAAAATATTGCCAATCTTTAATATAAACATTATTAACAATACTGTCGTCATCATCCCAAAAAAACTCATTATTAAAAGAATTGCCGTAGATTGCCAAGCCAATAGTGAATAAAATTACAAATACTATTAGCTTCTTATGTTTAAAAAAAAAATTCATATATTAAACAGCTAATTTTAATAGACTTGTCGGCGCTCACATTATGTTCCACGTTATGCGTTATGCGTTCCACGTTATGCGTTATGCGTTATGCGTTATGCGCCGTCTGACCTCTTTCGCTATCATCAACTCTTCATTAGCTTTAACGGCCATGGCCGGAATATTGTTTAAAAATTTAAGCTTAGCTATTACCGCATTGCGCGTCATAGGATTGCCCGCGCCAATCGCGCCGGTAAAAACTATAGCATCAACCTTGCCTTGCAAAATTGCCCAATAAGCGCCAATATATTTGCATAATTTGTAAATAGCAACATCAAATGCCAGTTTGGCTTGTTTATTGCCCAAAGATACTTCTCTAAGCAACTTCTGATAATCAGTAATGCCGCCTGACAATCCCTTAATGCCGGATTCGCGGTTTAAAATATTTTCAATAGAAGCTAAATTTCCTATGTGAAGTTTAGCTTCTTCGCGCCTTAACAACTCAACCACAATGCCTGGATCCAAGTCACCGGCTCTAGTCATCATTACTAATCCCCCTAAAGGCGTCCAACCCATTGAAGTGTCAATCGGCTTGCCGCCCTTAATAGCTGTAATTGACCAGCCGCCGCCTAAATGGCAAGTGATTAAATTAATTTTTTTTACATCTCTATTCAATTGCTTGGCCGCCTCCCGCATAGCAAACTGATGGGAAATTCCGTGAAAACCATAGCGCTTAATTTTATACTTATCCAACATTGAAATTGGCAAAGCATAAATTTTAGCCGCCTCAGGCAAATCAGCAAAAAAAGCCGTATCAAATACTGCTACTTGCGGCGTTTCAGGCAAAAAACCGCTGACAGCTTTAATGCCGGCTATATTATAAGGATTATGAAGAGGCGCTAAGTCACTAAATTTTTCCAGTTCAGCTAATACCTCGTCATTGATTAAGGTCGGTTTAATAAATTGGTCCCCGCCATGCACCACGCGATGGCCTACAGCTTTAATGCCGCGCAAATCGCCAATCTCTCTTAAACAATTTTTTATGGCCGTTTCATGGCTTGCAATATCAGTAAAAACGCCTTGCTTGATTTCTTTTTCCGCATTATCAAACAATTTATATTTTAGCGAAGTGGAACCTGAATTAATTACTAAAATAGACATAATAAAAAATGCAAAATTAAAAATGCAAAATGCAAAATTATTTATTAAATATTTTTAAGCATTATTCATTTTGCATTTTTAATTATTCATTTATATAAGGCTTCGCCCTGTCATCTCCTTTGGCTTTGGCAACCCCATAATTTTTAATACTGTCGGCGCCACATCTGATAAAATTCCCTGCGGCTGGACCAAACTTAAATCGCCGGATGGCGTGTCCTGCCTGCCTAAGTTATGCCCCTCAAATTGCCTGCCGACAACAATAAACGGCACTGGATTAGCAGTATGCTCTTTATCAATCATGCCGGTCTGCATATTAAACATAACTTCAGCGTTTCCATGATCAGCTGTTACTAAAATTACGCCGTCTTTATCCAAGCAGGCCTTAACAACTTTGCCTAAACATTTGTCAACTGTTTCAATCGCCTTAATAGCCGCTTGAATATTCCCGGTATGGCCTACCATATCCGGATTGGCAAAATTAACAAAAATAAAATCATACTTTTCTTCTTTAATGGCTTTAACCAACTTTTCCGCTATTATAAAAGCTGACATCTCCGGCTTTAAATCATAGCTGTCCACTGACGGCGACGGCACCAAAATATGCTCTTCACCTTTACTTTTTTCTTCTCTGCCGCCATTAAAAAAATAGGTTACATGAGCGTATTTCTCTGTTTCAGCAATGCGCAATTGCTTAAAATTCGCAGCCGCGATTATTTCACCTAATGTATTGCTGATTATTTCTTGCGGAAAAACTATTTCAATCGGCAAATTTTTTTCATATTCTGTAAAACAAACAAAAAATAAATCAGTCAAATACTTGCTTCGTTTAAATTTGGCAAAATCCGGCAAAGTAAAAACTTTAGTAATTTGCTTGGCTCTATCAGAACGATAATTAAAAAATATCACCGCGTCCCCATCCTCTATCTTCGCTATCGGCTTCCTCTCTTCTTGCCCCTCTCCCGCAGTTATCACGGTTGGCGCGAATTCTTCGTCATATATTTTTTTATTATAACTCTGCTCAACCGCTTTAACAGAATCATCGCTCTGATTGCCTTTAGCTTCCACCATGGCTAAATAAGCTTTCTCCGTCCTATCCCAGTGATTATCCCTATCCATAGCATAAAATCTGCCTGAAATAGTAGCAATTTTGCCAATGCCATATTCGGCAATGCTTCGCTCAACCTCTCTAATAAAATTTAATCCGCTGTTGTAAGGCGTATCCCGGCCATCTAATATAACATGGATAAAAAGCCGCTCAATTTTTTGTTCCTTAGCCAAAGCCATTAATGCCTGCAAATGATCAATTGAAGAATGAACACAGCCATTAGAAACCAATCCTAATAAATGCAACTTTGATTTATTATTTTTAGCATGCCTGCAGGCCGCCAGCAGAGTCTTATTCTTATAAAAACTATTATCGCTAATAGCTTTATTGATTCGCGGCAAATCTTGATACAAAATTCTTCCCATACCCAAATTAGAATGGCCAACTTCGCTGTTGCCCGCTTCGCCCCATGGCAAGCCAACTGCTTCGCCAGAAGCCCTGAGTGTTATTGAAGGATATTTAGCAATTAATTCATTAAAAACCGGGGTATTTGACTGGCTAACAGCATTGCCACTGTAGGGCTGAGCAATACCCCAGCCATCCAGGACAATTAGCACTACCGGTTTAGGACGTTTAAATTGTAATTGGCTATATGCCATAAAATAATCTACGAACATTTTCTATCAGCCCCGTTAGATAAAAAACTATCTAACGGGGCAGAAAGATTAAAATTCCTGTACAATTAATTTAAAAAATTAAACTTAATCCAAAATAAACCAATAAACTTAACCCGCCGCCTAAAGCGAAACAAGATAATTTTTTGTATCTTTGGGCCATGGGATAAAGTTCGTGAAAAGAAATAAAAATCATTGCTCCAGCGGCAAAAGCCATAAAAAGGGGATTTAGAGTCGGGGCAATTGAAACAGCGCAAAGCCCGAAAACAGCGCCCAGTGGTTCAGCCAAGCCAGAAAGCACAGCTAGGTTAATTAAAGCCCTTTTCTTTTTGACGATCACCAGCGGAACGGCCATAGCAAACTCTTCAGGAATATTATGAATGGCGATAGAGATAGCTACCAATATGCCAAGGGCCGGGGCGTAAATATAAGAATTAGCCATAGCAAAACCTTCGGGAAAATCATGGAGAATTAACCCCAAAGCTACCAAATAAGCGGTTTTTACTTGCCATGGCAAATGTCCTTTCTCTTTAACGTAATGGGTATGAGGAATGATAAAATGCAAAGAAAAAATTAAAAAAATTCCCAAAATCAAAGCTATTAACGCAGGAATAAAACCGCTCGCTTTTACTGCTTCTGGCAGAAGTTCCAAAAAAGAAATAATCAACATTATGCCGGCTGAAAAACCAATGCCGATTACGATTCCTTTCTTGCTTTTCTTAAAATAAAAAGCCAGACCAACCCCAATTAAAGTAGTAATTACTGAAAGAAAAGATAATAAAATTATCGCAATATATGCTGTTGGTAACATATTTTAAAATATGGCCAGACCAATGCCAATATTAATCGTTGCTTTTTAAATATTCTCTTAATGCATCTCTCCAATCCCGCATCGGCTCTATCTTAGTATTCAATAACACAGAATACTTAGGCCGTTTTGCCGGACGGGGAAATTTATCACTATTGACTGGATTTACTTTAATGCCAACACCAACAGTCTTGAACAGCTCTAACGCGGCATCATACCATGTACAAGAACCGCTGTTGACAATATGATAAATACCGTATCCTCTGCCACTTTTAATTAACTGTCTTGTTGCCATTGCTAAATCAACGATATAAGTAAAACAGCTTACTTCTTCATCAACAACATCAATACAATCACGCTTTTTGCTCAACTTTAATATTATATCAAAAAAATTTGGCTTAGTTAATTCGCTCTCGCCTTTTTGTCCGAATAATTTTGAAGTGCGGATCAAATACCATTTCAGGCGGCTTCCGCTTCGCGTAATCAATTCCTGCTCCCCCATTAATTTTGTTTCACCATACTTATTAACCGGCCTTGGCTCATCATCTTCCTTGTATCCTTCTTTTTTGTCTCCCGCAAAAATATAATCTGTTGAATAGTGTATAATCGCAGCATCAACTTCAATGGCGGCCTGCGCTAAATAACCAACCGCATCGCCATTTAACTTTTTGGCCAGTTCAAATTCTTGTTCATCATCCTCGCATTTATCAACCGCGTTATAAGCAGCCGCGTTAATAATTATATCCGGCTTTACATCATTAACTTTTTTAGATACCAGCTCTTTGTCAGTAATATCTATTTCTTCTCTGTCCCATGCAATAACTTCATTGCCGTCTTGAAATATTTCAACAAGTTGCCGGCCCAAATTGCCTTTAGCTCCTAAAATTAAAATCTTTTTTTGCATAAAATTTAATATTCTAAATTCTAAATTCTAAATTCTAACCTAACTATCATATTGTTCTTTATAATATTCTTTATATTCCCCTGATTTTATTTTTTACCATTCCGCTGTTCTCGCCAGCCCCTGATCAAAATCAATTTGCGGCTGCCAGCCAAGTTCATTTTTAATTTTAGAATAATCCATGGCATAGCGAAAATCATGGCCTGGCCTGTCCTTAACATATTCTATCATATCCTCGCCCGCGTCCATTAATTGTAAAATCTCCTTTGTCAATTCTAAATTAGTTAATTCATTGCCGCCGCCTAAACAATATGTCTCTCCTATTTTGCCTTTTTTAATAATTATGTCAACTCCGGCATTATGGTCGTCAACATATATCCAATCGCGAATATTTTCACCTTTGCCGTACACTGGAATTTTTTTATTTTCAATTAAATTTGTTATAAACAAAGGAATCAACTTTTCCGGAAATTGATAAGGCCCGTAATTATTTGTGCAGTTTGAAATAGTAATCGGCAATTTGTGGGTATGGAAATACGCGCGAACTAAATGATCAGCGGCGGCTTTGGAAGCGCTGTAAGGGCTTCTCGGATCATAAAGCGTTTTTTCATTAAAAGCCGGACCATTTGCTCCTAATGAGCCGAACACTTCATCTGTTGAAATATGATGAAATCTTACGCCGTTATTATTTTTCGCCGCATCTAATAAAACTCGCGTGCCTTCAATATTAGTTCTAACAAAATCTCCGCTATCTATAATTGATCTGTCAACATGCGATTCAGCCGCAAAATGCACAATTAGATCAACATTTTTCGCTAAATTATTAACCAAATCAACATCACAAATATCGCCTTTAACAAATTTATAATTCTTATTACCCGCAATGTCAGCTAAATTTTCTAAATTTCCCGCATAAGTTAAAACATCCAGATTGATAATCTTATCATCTGGATATTTTTTAAGCCAATAATGTATAAAATTAGAGCCAATAAATCCGGCTCCGCCCGTAATAAATAATGTCATATTTTTAAGCCATAAATTGGTAAAAAATAGTTTATTATAATGGCAAAAAATTATAATTCAATACTTGAGCACTCTGGTGCAAATGATCCAATTAGAAAAATCCATTTTAAGCCATAGAATCTACTTTATATAGGGGCTGGTGATGAGGGCGCTTTCGTAGCGAAATTTTTAGATTTTGGTAAATTTTTCTAAAAAAATTTTTGCTTATGTGCTAATATAGGCCAAAATTTTTTTAGGAAAATTTACCAAAATCTGGAAATTGCAGTAGAAATGATCCTCGTCACCAGCCCCTACATAAGCCATGGAATGGTTAAACTTTATCTTCTAAAACAATTTTATATCTTGCATGCCTTTTAGAGTTAATTTGCCTTACTCTGCCCTGTCTTTCAAGCTCATCCATATACCGTGTAATTGTTGCCGGTGATACCCTGACTACGCGCCGTAACTGATGATTAGCCATTTCACCACTTTTTAATAATGCTTGATATAATTTTTCTAAACGTTTTTTAGTTCTTTTTTGAACATGAGTCTCTTGCTTCATAATGACTTATTTTTAATTTTATCCGCCACCTCTTCTGCCTCACCCTTGCCATACTTGCCTTGCGGCCATAACTGTAATCCATCGTCTTGTTTTCTTGGAATAATATGAAAATGAATATGCGGCACAATTTGTCCTGCGACTGGATCATTATTTACTTGAATATTATAACCGACAACGCCCAGTCCGCCTTTTAACGCTTTGCCAATCTTTTTAACCGCCTTAATCACCTTGCACAATTCATCTTCTGGAATATCCTCCATATTAACAAAATGCTTTTTGGGAATTACTAAAATATGGCCATAATTTACTGGCGCAATATCTAAAAAAGCCAAAACATCATCATCCTCATAAACCTTATAACACGGCAATTCACCAGCTATAATTTTGCAAAAAATACAATCCATAATTTTTGAACAAAGTATAAAATTATTTTAGTTAATTTTTAATTTTGAAACTATTTTAGTTTTGTCCGTCAGCTAACGAATTGGATTTTATCCTGCGCAATATTACGGGATTTAATGTTTCAAAATTAAGTCATTAGAATTTATTTCAAAATTCAAAATTCAAAATTATTCATAAATTACGCGTTAAAATATCCTCTCCCAAATCATCTTAAACTTATCTCCATATCTTGCCACATCCCTAAATGTCACTATTAAAACCAGCAGCATTAATAATATAAAAAATACCTGATTTAATCCTGCTTCTAATTCTCTTTTCATGCTTTTGCCCCTTATTTTTTCAATAATTAAGAACAGCACTCTGCCGCCGTCTAAAGCCGGAATCGGCAAAAAATTGATTATGGCTAAATTAATAGACAATAGAGCTGTAAATTGCAAGACATAAACAAATCCCATGCGCGCCATTTGCCCGGTTAAAGCCGCGATGCCTACCGGACCTGCCAGCTCAACGCTTACGCCATTGCCCATAATTAAATTTTTAAATAATTCGTAAAAAGCCGTGACAATCGCCCATGTTAAAAAGACAGTTGTTTTTATTCCTTCCTGAATCGCCAGATACCATGGATATTTTACAATTCCGGTTTCAGCTATTGCAATACCAATGCCGCCTTTGCCTGTTTCTTCCATAATTACCGGAGTAATCAACATAATTATTTCTTCCTGCCCGCGTTTTATTTTATAACTTAATTCTTGGCCGGAGTGTTCATTAACAAATTGCTGTAATTTTTCATATTTAGTAAATTGATTATTATTAATGCCTGCTATAATATCGCCTAATTGAACCCCTGCTCCAGCCGCAGGCGTTTCCGGTAAAACCTGAACTATCTGAATTCTCTTGTCCATAATTTGCGCTCGGGGATGAATATCATCAATCACCTGGGGCAAGCCGATCATTAGGCCGAAAATAATTAAAACAGCGGCTAAAACAATGTTCATGGCCACGCCTGCTGAAAGTATAATAGCTCTCTGCCAGATTGGCTTATTAGTAAAATGATTCGGATCATCGCTTGCTTCTTCATCTTCTCCTATATTAACAAACCCTCCCATTGGTATCCAGTTAACCGAGTAGATCGTATCAGCCGCGTCAGCAACTTCTCCACTCCCCCTAACTTTTTTCCATTTGCCGTCTTTGCTTTTATAAATACCCCATGCGCGAGGCGGAAAGCCAAAGCCAAACTCTTTCGGCTTTAAGCCGAATCTTCTTGCCACCCAAAAATGCCCCAGTTCATGAACAAAAACCAAAAGCGACAAAACTAAAATAAATGTGATAATTGTTAAAAACATAAAAAAAGAATTACGAATTTAGAATTAAGAATTAAGAATTAAGAGTATTTAATTTTTGGCACTGGTAAGTGATTGGGAGCTTGCAATAGTTGATTTTATTCTAACTATAAATTTAAATTAAGGTATTATTGCTTCAGAAAGTAAAAATTCCATTAATTGCCAATTCTGTTTTTCTTGTCATCCCGACTCCGCTCTTCGCGAAGGGCGGGGGAGGGGTCTAAGACCGTGATTAATCGCGTTTATCACGGTCTTAGATCCCTCTCCGCCAGCTGGCGGATCGGGATGAC
>JAYEOU010000117.1:0-1781 GCA_034723335.1 Patescibacteria group bacterium | reverse complement strand
TCCGATTTGCACGCTTCATAATAAACCAATTCAAAAGGTATTCTTGTCTTTGTGGCAAACACCCTACCTTTATTATGAAACCTTAGTCGTTTCTTTAAATCATTTGTTGAGCCGATATAGAACTGACCATCTTTTTTACTCTTTAGAACATACACATAAAACATAATTGGTGTGGGGGTTTATTAAAACTCATCTTTAGGTAACATTTTAATATTATTAAATAATTATACCATAATCTCTTTTCAAGCCATAGCAAATAAAAAAACCGTCAAATGATCGATGGTTTTTTAAAAATTAATTACATCCTTAAATTTTAGAAGCGCAACCTATTAAGTTATGTGTGGAATTGATCTTTTAACTGTTTGAATTAAAAACTTTTTTATTTCATTGTCCGGAACTTCTTTCTTTATAAAAGAAATTTTTGTTGTTTCTATGTCCCGAAAATAAGACAATTGCTCAAAAAATAGTCGTTCATTGAATTCAAAACCAAATTTCTTTTTGGCTGATTTTAGAATTTCTGAAATGGTGACAAACTTGTATTTTAGAAGAAAAAATATATCTACGTAGTCGCGCCAGGCTGCACGCCGTCCAATCGTAAATGCTTTATCAGCGGCAATGTCTTTAACCGACAGAAGCGCCAAAGAATTCGTTTTAATCCGTTGAAAAAGAGGGTGGAACGGATAAAAAACGAGATTAATAAGAATATTATTTGCCACAATAATATTTATCTGTTCTGGCGTGTTTAAACCAACTTCTTTAATCTCCAGAACTCTCCGCAGTTTTACCAAATCATTCCGTTTAAGATTCCGGTTAAAAAAAACGTCAAAATCATAAGAATGACGATGCCCAATCTGAAGCATTAACGCCGTTCCGCCCACGAGCGTTGCTTCTCTTTGAAAAACCTTTAATCGTTCGAAAACAAACAGTTGATCACTATTTAAAAGATGAAATTGGAGTTTGGACATATTTAT
Source organism: Patescibacteria group bacterium (assembly GCA_034723335.1). Classification (GTDB taxonomy): domain Bacteria; phylum Patescibacteriota; class Patescibacteriia; order Patescibacteriales; family VMTK01; genus DAOWHZ01. The sequence goes on along the minus strand of JAYEOU010000117.1, from coordinate 810 downwards.
TGCGTGGAAAGACCTTTTGAATATTTAATAAAATATTTTTTGCAAAATAAAAGCTTGAATTACGATAAATTCTCATTGGATGTCGGGAGAAAACTTTGTGCAATTCTTTTGCGGAATAATTGGTAAACAGCCATTGCAACGCCTTCATATTACCATAGGCAAGAATTTGATTGATAATAGAAACTTTATCTTTTTCTTTATCCAAATCATCAATTCGCGTTGACCAAAGATATGGCTGTAAAAATTTTGGCAATTTTTGTTCCTTTGTAACTTTCATAAATTAATTGTACCACTTTTTACTCTCCGCTACAAATTAAAATTCAATAAAAATAAAAATGCAGGAGAACTGTCCTCCTCTACTTGCATTTTTGTATTAACAGTGGGGCTGTTTTATACATATTTACAAAATTAGTGCCCCCAGGAAGAATCGAACTTCCATCAATTGCTTAAAAGGCAACTGCTTTTCCGTTAAGCTATGGGGGCACGTTTAACGTGCCTCTCCCACGTTTAACGTGGGAGCAACAATTATGCTTCTTTTCCGTTTTTTATTTTTTCAATCTTTTTTTCTAATCGTTTTTCAAAAGGCAAAACAACAAAATTAATCAAAACAATTAATGCGGTCGCAGATATTGCCAACCAATATAATTCTAATCCTACAGCCGCTCCAACTGCAGCTGTAGCCCACATCATTGCCGCAGTAGTTAATCCCTCAACTATTCCTTCTTTTTGCTTGAAAATAATAATTCCAGCCCCTAAAAATCCTATTCCGACAATAATTTGCCCTAAGGTTCGTGAAGGATCTAAACTTGA
>JAYEOU010000116.1:0-1827 GCA_034723335.1 Patescibacteria group bacterium | reverse complement strand
CGGCTCAAGTATTTTCTGCAATAATTCAATTAACCCATATCTCTTCGTATTTACCAGCTCAACATCATATCCAAAAGTATTCGGATCTATTATTTTAAAAATTATACTTTTAATTAAAAGGTTATTGTTGGAATTTCTCCTCGCGCTTGTTAAATTAATCAGCATTCCTACTCTCAGCCCGCTTTCAAAAGTATAAAACCTTGCGTCAACCACCGGTTCCTGATAAGCGTATAATTCAGCCGCTGCCCTGCGCCTGGCCACTGCGTTATCCTTAATTGAATTATCCCTGATCAACTTTTCAATCGTGCCATAGCTGGCCTTGCTTGCCGGGTCTTCCGCAACCGCGAATACCCTGATTTTTGGCTTGCCGCTAAATTCTATAATATCCCCGTCGCTTAAAGCATTTTCAAATCTAAACGATTGATCCTGATAATTATGCAGAACATCCTTTGAAGTAAAATCATCTATAAAATCCACTCCAACTGTTTTGCTTACCGCGTTTAATTTAATAGTTAAATCGCTCATCTTATATGGCAATTTAAAAGATTTTGACGCGTTTCCGCTTACTGTAATACTATCCGTAAATGTATCGCCGTCATATTCTCCGCCTCTGACTTTTATCCGATTAACCACCTGCGAGCCGTCAGTAGCTCTTTTTAAAGTTTTATAAACATAATTTCCATTCGTGTCTGTTAAATTAAATGGCGCTGTTTTGGAATATTTTTCAAAAAAATGAACGCTTTTATTTTCGTCAACATACCAATCATATCTAACAACATCAGCCAATCTTTTAATACAAACAGAAAGTGGTATTTGGTTAAAAACAATTTTATTTATTGTAAATTCCGATTCCACATTATCCGCGTTAAATGAACTGGCATAACTGGATAATAAATCCGTGATAATCTGTTTTATGGTTTGGCTCTCATAAGTTTTACTGGCCAGCTGTTTATTCATTTCATAGCTGTAATCAACGCACTTAACTTGATAAATTAAAGTGTCCGCTCCGCTGTCTGTAATTTCATTAACTTTTAAAATAGTCCCTCCGAATATTTGTGTTGCGCCGTCATAAACTTTTATATCATCATTAAACGCCGGAGTAACTGCCGCATTTTTTCTGATTTCAAAAAAGCATGTGTCAATTAAAGATGATAATATCTGTTTTACATTTAAGCTTTCTAATCTGATAAAACTTGATCTGTCCGTTGAATTGATTTTGACTTGAATTGACATACATAATATGCTAAAATCTAATTATCTAATTATTAACTTTAAAATTATGGTTACCACACAAGAAATTAGAGAAAGGATTAATAAAAATTTAAAATGTCCATTCGGTCCTTGCGATAAATGTGAAAAAAATATGGATAAAGAACATTGTGTTATTGCTGAATCTGCTAATTTAATTAAATCTTTTTACGCTGCGTTTTTTGGTTTAAATAATTAAATTGGCAATTTACCATTTAAAGATAACTTATTAAATATACCTTGCTCTACTTTTTCAATTAACTCCTGGCCGCTAACATCGCCATAAACATTAACTGTAATATTGCCTCCGCCTAAACGATGATTAGAAATAATACTTCCATTATTTCTCGGCGTAAATAATTCAGGCCCCTGCTCGCCTACAAGATAACTACTGCCCGCGCTAACCGGACCGCCTAAGGCTCTAGTGCCTATTTTTTCCCCTATATATTTACCAATTTCGCTACCTCCAAGAGTTAATACACCGCTAAAAATTCTTCTATATTTTTTCATTCTTTGATTTAACTGATCATATTTAAAAATTAATGTTCCTAAAACATCTGCTATTTTATTAAACCAACT
>JAYEOU010000115.1:0-1837 GCA_034723335.1 Patescibacteria group bacterium | reverse complement strand
TAATTTCTCCTTTAGATACGATAACTATTTCGCGAGAAGAATCTTTTTCCCCAAAAAATCCTTGATAAGCAAAATACCCTCCTAACGCAATAACAACAATACTAATAATTATGGTAATTTTTTTCATATCATATTTTTATTCCTCCTTGCCTTATCTTATCGCTTTAAAAAACGGCCCGACAACTTTTTGGACAAATTCTAGACAACTTTCTCTGTCTGCGTAAAACCAACCGATAAATACAAGAACCGCGCCTAAAATTAAAATTCCCAAAAAAGAACGGCTGATAAATAATCTTAAAATTTTGCTTATCCAGAGTTTTTTCCTCGCCATTTTTTGCCTGTTTAATTCTTTATCCAAAGAAAAATCGTAATATTTATAAAATTCCGTTTTTTCTATCAAAAACTTCTTCATATTATCCTGATGAAAACGGCTTTCGCTATTTTGTTCTAAAAGCAATAAAAGCCCCGAAAACTTCAAAGCGTCTGTTTTGTCCAATCTTTTTAAAATCATCTTCATCCGAGAAACCCACTGAAACCATTCCGTCTTATCTCCCTTCAAGGACTCAAAAAGCGCGCCCCTCTCCTTCGGCTCAACAAACTTTCCCGCTAATTTTTCCAACTCTTTAGCTAATTTTTTCTTTGAAAGCATGTTTTTATTCCGCCTTTTCTTTATAATATGATTTTACCATAAAAACAGACCCTGAACAATACTATATCCACAAGGGAGCTAAGCCAAAAAAGCGGCTAAGTTATTTAAACCCGACCGCTTAGATTTATTATTCGGTTATCATATAATCGAATTTGAATTTTATTTTTGTCTTGGCAAGAGAAAGTGAATGACGAAGCTAATACTTGTTATTTTAATTAATCCGCTTTTAATATAAATCCTGCCGGAGCTTTTCCAGAAAGTTTTTGATTGTAAGGTGAGATATAAAGTTTTTTAAGATAATTTCCATCTTCATCAAATATATCATATATATCAATCTTCCCCACCACATTTTCAACTACTGACTCGATTGAACCTTTCCTTTTCCATTTTATTTTTTTATTATCCGTTGTTAGTAACTTTCCCAAATATACTTCATTTGTCATAATACCATTTACTGGGATTGGGTTAGTGGAGCAATGACCGAATTCTCCTTGACCTGTTGGAATTTGATCTTCGTTGTAGCCAACATTTTCCGTATTAAAACTAATTTCAACTAACCTGATCTTTGACTTATTGACCGAGTTAAACATTATAAAAGCCATTATTGTTTTAAGTTCGTTTTTGTTCAATACATCGCCAAAATTTAATTTCATAGAGTTGTAAGCCCTGCTTTTGTTTATTGAAAGCATGCTTTTCCCTTTTAAGAGCATACTTTGTGCTTTCTTAAAATCTAACCTCCCGTTAGAAAGTTTTATAATTTCGTTTGTTTGATTTTGAACTTGCTTTCTACCGCCAGGGAAGTGTATTTTATAAATTTCATCAAAAAAATTTTCTAATACATTAGATTTCTTTGTCTTTGTTTTGACCCTATTTTGAAAGATTCTTTTGGTAGATATACAAATTCTAAGCGGCCAAATAAAAATTATATTAAGAGCTCCCTTGATTCTATCCAAACCATGATTATTTACATAAAGCGGTGATTCTATGTTAGATTTTGTGTTATATTTTTGAGAATGTAAAACCCATGCTAAAACACGATAACGCATGTCCCACGACACCAACAATAATCCGCCAAATATATATAGTAAAAAAATATTTTTAATCATATTCGATTTTTTATGGTATTTTTATTTTCTCTTTTACTATCTATCGATATTTTAATAAAAAGATAATACTATCTTAAAAAAT
>JAYEOU010000114.1:0-1838 GCA_034723335.1 Patescibacteria group bacterium | reverse complement strand
AGGCCGGCATATATAATCCTGAAATTAAAGAAAAGAGAGGCGAATTAAACAAAAAGTTACGAGCTTATGTTTACGCCTGTTTAAAACAGAGTGAAAAATTGCTTAAAGAATTAACTACTGACGACACAGGAAGTCCTTATGGCGGTTATACGGTTGATAGCGAGTTATCAGCTGAAATTCGCCACTTAATCACCCAGTATGGCGTTGCCAGACGTGAGATGTTGACTGTTCAGCTATCTAAAAATAGCTATAAAGTTAATCATCTTGTAACTGATGTGACTGTATATTGGGTTGATGAAGGATCTGCTATTGGTTCTACCCAGCCAGTGCTTGGACAGAATGAATTAACTTTAAAGAAAATTGGGGCGATTGTTACTTTTACTGAGGAATTACTTGAGGACAGCGAGATTGATTTAATGAGTTTTGTTGCAAGCCGTGTGGCGGAAGGAATGGCTAAAAAAGAAGATGAAGCATTTTTTAAAGGTGATGGAACTTCTACTTATGGAAGTTTTACCGGCCTTTTGAAAGATTCGGATATTCCAGCCATTACTATGGCCGGCACCACTTTCGCGTCAATGGATGCAGATGACTTAATTGATTTAAAGGATAATGTGCCTGAATCAGCGCAGGCTAACGGTAAGTTTTATATGCATAGGACTAATTTAAGCACTGTTAGAAAATTAAAAGATAGTGATAATCAGTATATTTATCAAAGGCCAAGTGAAAAAGGACCAGGCACTATTTGGGGCGATCCTATTGTAACTGTTGAAGCTATGCCGGCAAGAAACGCCAGCGCGGCCGCTACAGCTTTTGTTTTATACGGAGATCTTAAGAAAGGATGCATTTTTGGATATAAGGGGGCTGTTAAAGTTAAAAAGTTTGATTCAGGTGTTGTAAAAAATGTGTCGGATGACGGAGATATTAATCTTATTACTTCTGATCGTGAAGCAGTAAGATTTACAGAAAGAGTTGGTTATGTTCAGATTTTTCCTTCAACAAATAATCCAGTTACAAAACTTCAGACTGCGGCTGCTTCGGCATGAATTTAGTTAAAGTAAGTTAAATAAACAATTTATTAAATAATTGTTCCTATCCTTGAAACCCCAGTTTGCGCCGGGCGTTTCAAGGGTAAGGCGCAAAAGCAATTATATATTACTGTTTATGCATAAATTTATTTATAGAAATAAAAAAACAGGACGCAAGGTTTATTCTAATGAAGAGATAAAAAGCAATAGCCTGGAATTAATCGGGCAGGTTAGAAACGGAATGATTAATAAAAATAAAGTAATTCAAAAATAATATGGCCGTTAAAGGATATACTACAAAAGCTAAAGTCGCTGAATTTTTAAATGAAACAATATCTATAACTTTAGAGGATATTATTTTAGCTGTTGAAAAATTTATTGACGAATACACCGGACGGAATTTTATTGCTGACACTGAAGCCACAGTTCGTTATTTTAACGGGGATAGTTCTCAAAATTTAATTATAGATGATTGCATAGATGTGACCAAGGTTGAGGTTGGGAATAATTCTTACGGCGATAGTTATTCTGAAATTAATGAAAGCGGAACAGATAGATATTATACATTACCGATAAATAATAAAGCTGAATTTGTGCCGATTAGAAAAATTCATTTGCGGGCAAGGACTTGGGCCGAGGGAATTGGCAATCATAAGATTACGGCTAAATGGGGATTTAGCGAGACTTGCCCCGCGGATATAAGCAAAGCCGCGAGTATTCTTGCCGCGGGTATTTATAAATACGGCAGGAGCGGAAGTATGGGAGGAATTAAATCTGAAAAGATAGGAGATTATAATATTTCTTTTGCTGATG
>JAYEOU010000113.1:0-1841 GCA_034723335.1 Patescibacteria group bacterium | reverse complement strand
TGGGACTGACAAATTTTAAGGGAAATTATATCACCATAGATGATATTGCCATTGCGAAAAATTATTTATCCGAAAGAGAGTTAAAAAAGCTTAACTTAATCGTATCGCTTTATCTTGATTTTGCGGAGTTGCAAGCTGTTGAAGAAATACCAATGAAAATGGCTGATTGGATAAAAAAATTGGATGAATTTTTGAAAGCGAGCGAAAAGAAATTGCTGGATAACGCGGGTAAAATAAGCCATAAGCAGGCAATTAAAAAAGCCAATGCGGAATTTGCAAAATATAAAAAAGAACAAGACAAAAATTACATTTCTGACTTTGATCGCGAAGTTAAAAAATATTTAAATAAAAAAGGCAAATAATCATGTAATTATGAAAATCAACGAAGCAACATCAACAGATCTAAAAGTTATTAAAGAATTGGAAAAACTCGGCTGGAAAGCGGGGGATACCTTGTTATACCAGCAGGAATACCAATTATCGCCGGAACAGCAGAAAGAATTTAAAGGCAAAAAAAGCATTAAGCCGGATATTGTTTTAACTAATTTAAATGGCGAGATAATCGCGGTATTTGAAAATAAATTTAAAGACGAAAAGCAGGGACTGCTTAAATTAAGAGCGCTTTATTCTCAGATCTTGAAACCGCGTTTTTTATACGCTTGTTCTCCTGAAAAAATTTTGTTTTATGATAATGCTTGGAAAGGATTGAAAGCGGGAGAATTTCGGCGCGCCAATGGTTTTATGGCTCTTGAAGAAATGAAATTGAAAATTGAACAGGAGAGAAAAAAAAATTTGGAAAATGAAATATTTATTGACACTTCCATTGCCGGCGGAATGGATAGGATAGTTGGAAAGGAGCGTTATTATCAGCGGGAATGCATAGAAACTTTAATAGATAAATATAAATTAGGCGAGCAAAAAATGCTCGTGCATATGGCAACTGGTTTAGGCAAAACTCGCATCGCAGTCGCTTTGGCAAAAGCGCTGTTAGACGCCTGTTTGATTAAAAAAGTTTTGTTTGTTGTTGACAGGATTATGCTTGCCCAGCAGGCGCTTGATGACGGGTTTAGTTTAATCAGCAACGATTATACATCCGCGCGCCTGCGGACTTCAAACTTCCGGCAACAAAAACATACCAATATCCATGTTGTCGTTGTTGATACATTAGAAAATATTTATAGGGATATCCCAAGCAATTTTTATGATTTGCTTATTGTTGATGAATGCCATCGCTCAATCAATATTAGCCGCAAATTGATATTTGATCATTTTTTGTGTCCGCGTATCGGGCTGACAGCTACGCCTCGCGTGGCAATAGCCAAAAAAGGAAAAAATATTTCTGAAGATGATTTGGCGATTCTTGATACATACAAACTTTTTGGATGCGAAACCGGCCAGCCGGATTATCAATTTAATATAGACAGAGCGATTGAAGAGGGATTTTTAGCGCCGTATGAAGTTATGGAAATAAAAACGCATTTAACCAAGTTAGCGGAGGAAAAGGGCGTTGAATTTGATCATTTTTTTGATCCGGACGAACAGAAAAAAATAATGTTAGACGGTAAAAAGGTCGTGAAATTAGAGCAGTTGAATCGTAAATATTTAGCGGAAGATCAAATCAAAAGAGTGGCGGGGGAAATTAAAAAACATACAGTTTATGGCGAGAAAATTATTTTATTTGGTGTAAGCCAGATTCATTGCCAAATGCTGGCAAAGGCATTGAATAAACTTTTTGATGATAGCGGTGATTCAGGAACGCGTTACGCTGAACCGATTATTTCAATGAACAATGATATGAATCATGTATTGAAAACTTGGTTTAAAAAAGCGAACAAAAAACC
>JAYEOU010000112.1:0-1874 GCA_034723335.1 Patescibacteria group bacterium | reverse complement strand
TGATTTCTTGCAAGATAAATTGGGCAAAAAAGTTGATATGCGAAAATTTGTAAGCAACAAATATACAGAGGGTGTCGAATAGCATAAAGTCAAGATTTAATTTTCGATATTTATTAGATGGGAAAACTATTAGATTTAGCCAGTAATTGCCAGTGGGGGAATATTTTGCTTGACTGTTTTTACAGTCTTGAAAGGGTGATAATTGGAGTGTTGGCCGCTATTATTATTGGGATAGCAGTAGGCTTATTTAGAAGTTCCTTGCCAACTAAGCTCCAAAATAATTGTTTGATAAAGTTTTTATTTGAAGCGCCAAAATTTCCGCCCCCTATCGCTTGGATTCCTTTTGTAATTCTTTTTTTTGGCATTGGCGACTTATCTGCCTATGTTATTGTTTTTATCGGGGCTTTTTCTCCTATATTTATTAGCGCTTACGACGGGGCAAGGTCCGTGCCGTTGATTATTAAAAATACCGCCTATTCTATGGAAGTTAGTAAGTGGAAATTTTTAATATTAGTTATCCTTCCGGCGTCATTACCTAAAATTTTTACGGGCATCAGAGCAGGGATAAGTATGGGGTGGATGTCGGTTATAGCGGCTGAAATGATAAGCGGGCAGTCGGGATTGGGTTATTCTATTCAATTAAATCGATTAAATTTACAGTATAATTCAATAATTTTAGATATAATATTAATAGGACTTATAGGTTATTTGCTTTTTGAGAGCGCGGGATATTTAGAAAAGAAAATTATTCCCTGGCATATAAAAACCCGCAATGCGTTTTTGTAAAAAGAAATATTTATGATTAAACTGCAAAATATTAGACATAGCTATAACAATGATAATTTTATAATCAAAAATTTTTCCTTGAACATCGGAAAAAGCGAATCCATCGGGCTAACCGGACCTTCAGGATGCGGGAAAAGCACTTTGGCTCATATTATTAGCGGATATATTACTCCCTCTTCCGGTAAGGTTTTGATTAAAGGGATGGATTTTACAGGGCAACCTTCCAGAAATATTTTTTTAATTAGCCAGGAATCTGACTTATTTCCATGGCAAAAAGTTAAAAAACAAATAGAATTTGCCCTTAAAGAAAAAAGCGCGCGCAGAATTGATGAAATTTTAGCATTGGTTAAATTAGAAAAATACAAAAACTATTATCCAGCTCAACTTTCCGGCGGAATGAAAAAACGCCTGTCTTTAGCTCGCGCTTTGGCTGTTAATCCTAAATTATTAATTTTAGACGAGGCCTTTGTTTCTTTGGATAGCGAGCTTAAAAATAATCTTTATTGCGAGTTGAGAGAAATTTGGCAAACTACCAAAACTGCTATTTTGGTTATTACTCATGATATTATAGATTTAGAAAATTTAGTTGAAAAAAGACTAACCTATGAACAGCAAGCCAAAAAATTTAATAATGATTTCTATTGACGCATTGAGGCCCGACTGTATTAATTGCAATCCTGACAAGGAGTTATTAAATAAATATAATTTAAAAGTCGGAATTAAAACTCCTACCTTGGATTCGTTCGCGAAAAAAGGAGTGTTTTTCAATAACTGTATTACCGTAGCTCCATATACTACCGCTGCTCACGCTTCCATTTTAACCGGCCAATGGCCATATCGTCATGGAGTCATTGATTTTTTTAGGAATAAGTTAGACAGTCCAACTATTTTAGAAATGCTGAAACGAAAAGGATTTAAAACGCTTTTTCAATCAGATTTTTCTTTTCTTTTAGGGCCGACTTTGGGATTCACGAAAGGAGTGGATAAATTTGTAAAAGAAAAAGAAGAAGAAAGCTATGCCTGGATTAAACGAAACAAAAATAAATCTTTGGCTTGTTTTTTTCATTTTTCAAATGTGCACGAACCCT
>JAYEOU010000111.1:0-9591 GCA_034723335.1 Patescibacteria group bacterium | reverse complement strand
AACAAAAATATCCATGGCAACAGCGCAAAATAGCCTCGCATGCCTGCCTGTCCAATCAAAAAGAAATTCTTAAAAAACAGCCAATTACCCACCACTAAAAATACGCTAATAAAAATATAAGCAATCGGGGAATTAAAGTATGACATTAATTCTTTTTTAAATAATATATAGATGGTTTTTGCGTATTTCGTATTCCTCATAGTTTAAATTTCTAATTTTCAATCCGCCCCGCCCTTCGCGAGGGGCGGGGCGGATTAGAAATTGAAAATTATTTTAAACAATATTATCTCGTTAATTCTCTAAATACATCTTCTAAAGAAACCGATTTTTTAGAGAATTCAAGTATGCTCCACCCTGCCCTCATCACTGTCATTGATAAATACTCGCGCAAATCAACGCCTAACTTTGATTCTATTTCATAACCATAAACATCATCTAATTCCTTATCTTTTATCTCCGCTTTTACCACATTCTCCATATCTCGTAATTTATTTAATATTTCATCTTTTGGCCCTTTTATTTTAACATAAATTATTTCTCTGCTGCTTGCTTTAGTTGCTAATTCTTCGGGTGTGCCTTCGCCCGCTATTTTGCCATTATGTATGATTATTATTCTATCGCAGGTCGCGCTTACTTCCGCTAAAATATGAGTTGAAAATATAACTGTTTTTTCTTTGCCAAGCTCTTTAATTAAATTCCTGATTTCAGCGATTTGATTCGGGTCAAGCCCGGTTGTTGGCTCATCTAGTATTAAAATGTCCGGATTGTGCATAATGGCTTGCGCCAATCCAACCCGCTGGCGAAATCCTTTGGACAATTCTTCAATGGGCTGGCGAATCGCTTTGCTTAAACCGCAAATCTGCACTACTTCTTTAATCCTTGTCTTCATATCTAAAGCATTCGTATGAGCGCCATTTGTGGGGGCGCGTCTAATCACATCTTTTGGCAAACCGCGAATTTCCGCTACAAACTTTAAATATTCATAAACCCGCATATCATCATACAAGGGCACGGTTTCCGGCAAATAACCAATTTTTCTTCTGACTTCTAATGAATTTTGACCTACATCCAAACCGTCAATTTCAACCTTGCCGGATGTGGGGGGCCAAAAAGAAGTAATAATTTTCATTGTCGTGGTCTTTCCCGCGCCATTAGGCCCTAAAAAACCTAAAACCTCCCCCTTTTTCACGGAGAGAGTTATATTATCCAAGGCAATGTTTGCGCCGAATTTTTTTGTAAGATTTTTAATTTCAATCATGTTAATAATATTATCATAATAACCAATAAAGTCAAACAAAAAATGTGGATAAATTAGGCTTAACGGCGCATTATTGCGCCCAAGGCGCTGTCAGGCATTAAGCCTGACAGCGCCTTGGGCGCTTAGCCATTAAACATTGAAATTCCTTAACGATAAATTAAAAAATTATTTGCAATTTACGATTATTCGCTTTGATTAAAATACCATTTTAATATCTCTCCGGCAATCGGGACAGCCGTCTTACTGCCTTCGCCGCCCTGTTCAATTAAAATAGTAATTACTATTTCAGGTTTATTATAAGGCGCGAATCCGGTGAACCAAGCATGCGGCGATTTTTTAGTTGACCATTGAGCAGTGCCTGTCTTGCCGGCAACGGCAACCGGTATCGCTTGCAAGCTTTGGGCGCTGCCGGAAGTCACAGTTTTACGCATTCCCTGCCGCACTATTTCAATATTGTAACTATTAATAAAATGGCTGCGGATAACAACCGGCTCAATATTCCTAAAGACTTTATCGTCGCCTGTTAAAATTTGCTTGACTAAATGCGGCCGATGCAAAGTGCCGCCATTGGCAAATACGCCTGTATAGGCGGCTGCTTGCAATGGAGTTACTAAGAGATCGCCCTGGCCAATAGATAAATGATAAGTATCGCCAATATACCAGTGCTCGCCTTTGGTTTCTTCTTTCCACTTTTTAGCGGGCAAGAAGCCGCTTGCTTCGCCGGCTAAATCAACTCCTAATTGCGCGTTTAAGCCGAATAATTTTCCATACTTAACAATACGATCAACGCCTAAGCCCTTAAAATCTTGATAGCCGCCGCCAATATAATAAAAAAAGGTATTTACTGATTCGGCAATGGCTTGCCTGACATCAATTATGCCATGTCCGCCGGCTCGCCAATCAGGAAAAAACCACTGGCCTATTTTAATGCCGCCGATACTATTAAAGCTGGTATGTTCACTAATAACTCCCTGTTCTAATGCTGCTGCGGCTATGACTGGCTTAATAATAGATCCTGATGGATATTCACCGCTAATACAGCGGTTAAATAGAGGGTTGTCCGGGTTATTAATTAACTCCTGGTATTCCTGGATGCTTATTCCGCGGGCAAAAGCATTATTGTTATATGCCGGCAAACTTACCATAGCTAATATCTCGCCATTGTTCGGATCCGTTATAATAGCGGCGGCTTTAGCAAGGCGCAGCTTTTCCATGCTTGAATTCAAAGTTTGCTCTAATTTTTTTTGCAACTCAATATCTATAGACAAAATTAAATTGTGCCCGTCTTGCGCCAATTCTTGATTAATAATTTTTTTTTCTTTGCCTAAAACATCAACCTCAACTTGTTTCTTGCCGGCCATTCCCTTTAATTCATTTTCCCAAAAATATTCTATTCCCATCTTGCCAATATAATCAATCAATAAATATTCACTGCCGTATTCAGTTAATTCATCTTTGCTGATTTTTCCGGTATATCCCAAAATGTGTGACAAGGATGAAACTTCTACTTCACCCGCGTCCATCCCTTTTATAGTTGAAAGAAGAGGTCGGGGGGTAAAATATTCTCTCCGAGTTCTGTTAGATAAGACAATGCCCGGCATATAATCAGATTCCAAATATAACAACATTGCTTTATTATGCTCAATATTATCCGCGATAAATAATGGCTGATATGATTCTAAGGAATACGGCTCAACTTTTGATAATTTTTCTTTTATTTCATTGCTTGTTATGTCATTGCCTAAAATTTCACTCACCCGCTCAATAATTAAATTTCCATCCTCTTTAACAGTTTTAGAGAGCTTGCTGCCTGTTGTCTTAGTAAGAGAGGGCTTGCCCCCCGAAACCTTGGTGTAGGGGGGTAAGTCAGCCGGAACAAAATATAGTAAAAAATTAGCCGCATTTCTCACTAAGGGCTGATTATTTCTATCATAAATCACGCCGCGTTTAGCTTCAATCCGTTCAATTCTAATGCGATTGCCTTCAGCTAATTCATAATAATAATCTCCTTTAATAACCTGCAGCCAAGCAACGCGAGTTAATATCACAAGCAAAAAAAACGCAAAAATTAAGCTGATTTTAGGCAATTTTTTAAGATCAAAACTCGTACCCAAAGTTTCTTTGCCAGACCCTGTTTTGCTAAAAACCTCTTCTGTCCAATCCAAACGATAGCCGGATTTTAACCGGTCAAATTTAGCATTGCCTTCTTTTATTGCAAAGGGGTCAATACACCTCTTGCCTCGTCGCTGTCTACTGAAAGGGAATGCGATAGAATCAATGATTTTCTTTTTTGATTTAAAATACTTAACAAATCGCATAATACGCGAATAGTTTTTACACAGAAAAAATTAATGTCTCGCTAAAAATACCGGCCTTAATCTCTTACTGACAAAACTAATAAAATAAAAAATTATAAGCGCGGCTATTAAATTCAAAGTCATCTGGCTTAATTTAGATAGCCAAAAACTCTGATTCAAAATCAAGCCAGCCCCCTCTCTGCTTATTAACCAAACCAAATATCCAATAGCTGTTAATAATATCTCATAAACCGCCGTGGTCAAGCCGACTAAAGCTAAAAATGAATACAAAGAACGGTTGGTAAAAAAAACAGTTAACGCAAAATCAGCAATAATTATTGTTAAACATAGACAAAATAGATATATGCCAAAAGGCGCAAAGGAAAATATATCCAATAACAATCCAATTCCGACAGTCCACCAAGCGGCAAAATTCAGATTAACCAAACCCAAAATAAAAATCAAAATCACTAAAATTAAATTTAAATAATTCAATCCTGCCGGCAAACCAGCAATGAAAGACAGTTGGATAATTACTAATGATAATATTAGGATTATGTTGAGAAAAATTTTTGAATACATATTTTCGCGTTACGCGATTTATGGCAATAACACTGATACTATAGTAAGCTCATCAAAATCCACTAAAGGTTCTATGATCGCGCTCTGCCACAATTCATTACTTTCCTTTATAATCTGATTTACCTTGCCGATTACCAAGCCGCGCGGGATGCCGCGCTCCAAGCCGGAAGTAACCACCAAACCACCGATTTTAATTTTTTCTGTTTGCGGTATAAATTCCATTCTTACCGTTAATCCTAATTCGCCCTGAATAATACCGCTGGTTTTATTTTGATTTTGCATTACTGCCGCTAATTTACAAGCTTGATTAGTGATTAAATAAACTTCGGCTATATTATTTTTCACTGCGATAATTTTACCTATTATAATGCCTTGGCCGCTAACTACTGCCAAGCCAGGAAATAAGCCGTCTTTTGCGCCTCTATCAATAATAATGCCTTGCATAACTGGATTATCTATTCTGCCACGGGAAATAATGTTGCATAAAACATAATTTTGTTTACTTTTAGCCGAAAATTTTAAATACTGGCGTAAAATTTGGTTTTCCTGTTCCAGCATTTTAAGTTTAGCATTTTCCACTGTCAATTGATTGGCATGGCTTTCTAATTGCTTTATACGCGCAAATAAATCCTCTTTGCTGGTTTGCTCATTATAGGTAGCGCGCACAGAAGAGCTAACTGAATAAAAGCCGGAAAGCAACGGACGCAAAATGCCGGTTATAAATGACTCAACAGGAATTAACACTCTAGTTATATGTAAAAAAATAAGCAGCCCAATTACTGCCATAAATATAGCTAATTTTTTTGTTCCTGTTTTTTGCATAATTTAAAATCCTCCTGTTTCCGGCGAAACCACTTTGGCTAATAAATCCAAATCAGCAAGCAACATGCCGGTTCCCCTAACCACGCAGGTCAATGGATCATCAGCCACTCGCACGGGAATTTTAGTGGCTTGGGCAATTTCTTTGTCTAATCCGCGCAAAAGCGCTCCGCCACCGGTTAAGACAATACCATGCTCATAAATATCAGCTACCAGCTCTGGCGGCGTTGTTTCTAAAGTTATTTTAATATTTTCTATAATCTGATTGATTATTCGGCTTATAGCCTCTCTAACTTGACCGTCATTAATAATTACTTCTTTTGGCAAGCCATTGATTAAATCACGGCCGCGCAAAGGCATTTCTGTCGGCTCTTTAAGCGCCGTTGCTGAACCGATTTTTATTTTTACATTTTCAGCTACCTGCTCGCCTATTAAAATATTAAATTCCTCGCGAACATATTGAATAATATCATTGTCCATTACATTGCCTGCCATTCTTAATGTTTTCCAAGTTACCACGCCGCCCAAAGAAATAACAGAAATTTCAGTTGTGCCGCCGCCAATATCAACGATCATGGTTGCGGTTGCTTCAGTTACAGGCAAACGGGTGCCAATTGCCGCGGCCATTGATTCTTCAATTAAATAGACTTCCCGCGCCCCGGCTAGCTTGGCCGCGTCTTCAACGGCTTTTTTTTCCACTTCAGTAATATCCAATGGAATGCCGATTACAACGCGAGGCCGTGGTATTAAAGTAAAGCTCTCACTATGCACTTTATCAATAAAATATTTAAGCATTTTTTCAGTTACTTCAAAATCAAAAATTACGCCGTCAATTAATGGCTTAATCGCCTGAATGTGCCCGGGAGTTTTCCCTGCCATTTTTTTTGCTTCATCTCCGACAGCTAAAATTTCATCAGTTCGCATATTAACGGCAACCACTGACGGCTCATTAATCACAATACCCTTGTCCTGGGTATGGACCAAGGTTGTGGAAGTGCCCAGGTCAATGCCCAGGTCTTTGCTGAATTTTCCTAAGAATTTGTTAAACATATTTATTGCATAACGCATAACTCGTAACGCGTAACGCAAATTTTAAAAATTATTTAGATAATAGACCTGTTGCATAATAAGCTGCGTAACGTCCCGCAGTATTGCGGGATGAGACAAATTTTTCAAATAATTTTTGAGGTTTACCTGCAAGGTAAGCTGAAAAAATTTTTGGAAAATTTGGCCGATCCGCCAGCTGGCGGAGCAGTAGTAGCTTATTATGCAACAGGTCTAATATAACAATTTAGCCAATCAGCCATTTAGCAATATCGTCTATTTTCACCAACTCACACTTCTCGCTCCCCCGTTTCTTCACCTCAACACTGTCGTTGGCCAATGTCTTTTTACTCACCACTACCCTGAAAGGACAGCCAATTAAATCAGCGTCAGCAAATTTTTCTCCGGCGCTCGCCTCTTCCCTATCGTCATACAACACCTCAATCTCTGAATTTTGCAATTCCCTATAAAGCTCGTCGGCTTTTTTTCTGCTTTCTGCCTGCCCCGCCGAGGAGGCGGCTTTCTGCTTTCTGCTTTCTATTAAAATCAGATGAACCTTAAAAGGCGCAATTTGTTCCGGCCAAATTATACCTGCTTTATCATAATGCTTTTCAACAATAGCAGCCATTGTTCTGTCCACTCCAATGCCATAACAGCCCATATAATAAAATTGTTCTTTGCCATTTTTATTAGTAAAAGTAGCATTCATTTTTTCACTATAATGAAGCCCGAGCTGAAAAATATTACCAACTTCTATACCTTTGCTTTCTTTTAACTTGCTCCCCGATTCACTTAAAAATCCATCTTGCGCCATGGCAATATCGCCCTCAATGTTTGGCTTATAATCCCGATCAATATTAATATTTAGCAAATCCCTGTATTTTTTATTTGCTCCTCCGTAAGCATTTTTAATTGTTCGCAAAGAATCATCTGCCACAACTATTGCTTTTTTGTTCATATTAACAGGCGAGATAAAACCCGACTCGCTGCCTAGCTCTTTAATTTCCTTGTCAGTGGCATGCCTTAAATTATTAGCTTTAATTAAATTTTTTAATTTAGTTTCATTAACATCAAAATCCCCTCTAATAACCGCTAAAATAAATCTATCCTTGTCATCAACAAACATCACATCTTTAATCTGCCGCCACAAAGGCAATTTATGCAGTTTAACACCGTCTTCCATTGTGTTGCTTCTTTTAGCTTCAACTTCTTGCATTTTTTTTTCTTTCTCATCTAAATTTTTATTCTCTTTTTTAAATTTTGCCACATCTTCATGGGCCGCGTATTTCCCATCTTCAGAAATTAAAAATCTGCTTTCGCCAACCTCGCTTTCCACTACGAATTCATGGCAATAATCGCCGCCTATATATCCATTATCAGCTTCAACCATAACTGTTTCTAATCCCAGCCGTTTAAAAATTTTAACATAGGTATTCCGCATATTCTTGTATTCTTTTTTAAAATCATCTTCATCCGCATGAAAAGAATAAGCATCCTTCATTAAAAATTCCCTCACCCGCAACAACCCTCCTCGCGCTCTTAATTCATCGCGAAATTTTTGTGAAAATTGATATATATTGAAAGGCAAATCTTTGTAGCTAACATTAAATTTCCTTACTAAATCAACAATCATTTCTTCGGCTGTTCCGCCAAGCGCGAATTCACTGCCTGAACGATCTTTTACTGTCATTAACTCAAAACCAACAGAGTTAGTTCTGTTAGTTTCTTTCCATAATTCAATTGGATGAAGTACAGGAGTGATTATTTTAATTGCTCCGGCCTTATTCATTTCTTGCTCTATTACATCAACTATTTTATCTCTTGCTTTTATTCCTAATGGTAAAAAATAATACCGTCCAGCCGCTGATTCTCGGATAAATCCTGCCTGATACAGCAATTTATGGCTAACCGCTTTTATATCATGAGATACTGTTTTTGTTGTTTTAGTAAAAAATTTGGATTGAAGCATATTATTAAAAATTTTAAATTTACATCATTATCTTACCTTAATCATCCTTATTTGTCAAAAAAAAATTTGACAGATAAAATTTTATTTGGTAAATTTAAGGATATAATAATAAAATTTATGTTAACTTATACCGTAGAATTAAAACCTCAAACAGAAGGCGGGTACACTATAACAGTTCCAGTATTGCCTGGCTGTATTTCTGAGGGCGATACTATAGAAGAAGCATTGGAAAATATTAAAGATGCTGTTGAGGGCTATATTAAAGTATTAGCCAAGCATCAAAGAAAAATACCTTTGGAATTTTCTGAATTCCGCCAAGTAGAAGTGTTTCAAAAACCTCGCAGAGGCAAAGTAAACACTTCTTTTGCTCATGCCTAAACTTCCTCGCGTTAAACCTAAACAAGTTATTAAAGCCCTGAAACGAGCTGGTTTTTATGTTGACCATATCTCTGGCAGTCATCATGTTCTTTATAAAGACGATAATTCACTGCCAATTTCAGTGCCATTTCATAACAAGGATCTAAAAATAGGAACTCTTTCCGGCATTCTTAAGCAAGCCAAACTTTCAGTACAGAAATTTATTGATTTATTGTGATTATTTTTAATTATAATAAAAAAAATATAAAAACCGCTCCGATTGCAACCGGGGCGGTTTTTATAAGAGACAAGGGGAGGCAAGTTTTGCTCTTTTTTATTCTAAATTCTTAAAATATTTTTTTAATTCATCGCCAATATCGTCTCTTTCAATAGCATATTCCAATATCGCTTTTAAATAATTCAACGGATCTCCTGTTGTAAGCCATTTTCCGTCCTTAACTTTTTTAGCGTAAAATTCTCCGCCTGCTTTTATGTAATCCCTAATCGCATCTACTATCCAAAGTTCATTGCCTCTGCCCATGGCGGTATTTTTTAATATATCAATTATCTCCTGATTTAAAATCATCCTGCCAAAATCCGCCAAACAGGACGGGGCTTGTTTCACTGACGGCTTTTCAATAATTCCTTTAAGTTTCATGCTTCCTTTTTCTAAATCAACAATTCCATAGCGATCCACTTGATCTTTCGGAACCTCTTGCACTCCGATCATTAGATGTCCGCTTTTATTATAATCATCTATCATTTGTTTAGTGAACGACACTTTTGATTTTACCAAATCATCGCCCCAGACGTAAATAAAGGGCTCATTTTCAACTATGCTTGCGGCAGACAACACAGGAACGCCATTGCCATACGGGCCTTTTTGGCGCACATAAATAAAATTTGCCATTTTTGACAACCTGATTATTTCTTTTAATCGTTTCTTTTTGCCGGTTTTTTTTAAGTCATACTCAAGCTCCCGATTGCGGTCAAAATGATCTTCAAGAGGTTTTTTATCCCATTTTGTAACTAAAATAATATCTTCTATCCCAGCTTCAACCAATTCCTCTACAACAAGCTGTATAATCGGTTTGTCAATAATTGGAAGCATTTCTTTTGGCATTGATTTTGTGGCTGGCAAAAGCCTGGTTCCAGATCCTGCCACAGCCACAACGGCTTTTTTAATTTTTTGCATAAAAATTTTTTAGAATTAAATTTTTTTAAATTTCTAACTAAAAATTATTTTTAATTCTTAATTCTTACTT
>JAYEOU010000110.1:0-9752 GCA_034723335.1 Patescibacteria group bacterium | reverse complement strand
CCTGTTGCATAATAAGCTACTACTGCAATTTCCATATTTCGGCCAAATTTTCCAAAAATTTTTTCAGCTTACCTTGCAGGTAAACCTCAAAAATTATTTGAAAAATTTGTCTCAAAATCTAAAAATTCCGTTACGCAGCTTATTATGCAACAGGTCTATTAAAATGTTTAAACAAAATTGCATTTTTAAAATTGCATTTTTACTGTTTGTATTATATAATAATATTAACAATAAGGCAAAAATACTTTTTAACATCTATAATAATTATAACATAAAGCGCATTAATAAACAAAATGTTTTCGCGTAACGCGTAATCCCGAAGGGATTCCCTTGTGATTACGCGACATAAATGAATTTTTTAATTAAATACAAAAAAATATTTTTAGTCATCGGCTTTATCTTCATGGTTTTAATTTTAGGTTATCTGCTTTATTTTTTATTTTTTAAGCCAATAGCGCCAAAACCAATGATTACTGAACCGGCTGCCACTACCACGCCTGCGGGCCTGCCGATTTCTCCTGTCGGCCATGGACAAGTAGTTGCGCCGACTCCGATTACCGGACTGCCAACAGAACAAATAGCGGCTAGCCCTATTGCTAAAGGCGAACTAACTCAAACCATTGAACTTAATCAAACAGAAAGCGGCAGCGCCACGCTGGCAAGCGACGGTTCTTCTTTGCAGTATTATAATAAAGCAGACGGCAAATTTTACCGCATTGCCAAGGATGGTAAAATTACCGCGCTATCTGACAAAATTTTTCATCAAGTGGAAAAAATTGTTTGGTCTCCGAATAAAAATAAAGCCATACTGGAATATCCTGACGGCGCTAATATTGTTTATAGTTTTACTTCTAACAAACAAATTACCTTGCCAACTCATTGGAAAGATTTTGAATTTTCAGCAAATGGGCAGCAAATTGTTATGAAAAGCATGGGATTGGATCCAGACAACAGATGGCTGGCTATTGTTAATAACGACGGTTCAAAAGCCCGGCGCATTGAAGCGCTGGGAAAAAAGGATGCCACTGTTTATCCTTCCTGGTCGCCTAATAACCAAACCATTGCTATGTATACCGAAGGCATTGATTTTAACCGCCAAGAGGTATTTTTTGTCGGCCTAAATAAAGAAAATTTCAAATCATTAGTAATTGAAGGCAGAGGCTTTCAGCCAAAATGGTCGCCGAAAGGAGATCGTTTACTATACAGCGTTTATTCCAGTAATAATAATATGAAACCAAAATTGTGGATATCTAATGCTCAAGGCGAGAACATTGGCGCTGGCAGAAAAAGCTTAAACATAGAAACATGGGCTGATAAATGCGTTTTTGCCGACGATGTTAATGTTTATTGCGCTGTGCCTAAAAAATTAGAAGAGGGCGCCGGTTTATTTCCTAAAATGGCATTAAACACAAGCGATAATTTATATAAAATCAATACCAAGACCGGGCTGAAAAAATTAGTGGCTGTTCCTGATGGTAATTATAATATTTCTAATCCCATCATTGCTGACAATGGGCAATATTTATATTTTACTGATGAGGTTAGTGGGAGGTTGAATAAAATACAGTTGCGGTAGGCGGCAATCGTCGGGGTTTAATCACGGCTATCAATAATATTATAAATTATTTTTATTTGATATTAAAACAGCCAAACCAAATAAAGGCGGATTTAAAGAATTTAAACGAACCTTATTGGAATGGACAGCTACAGCTTTAGCAGAAAATCCAAAAGCAAAAATAAATACACTGATTGCCATTCCATATAATCCCTACGAGCCAAAACTATACAGCCGATGGATAATGGCTGGAATGTTAGATTTAAAAAACGAATTAAAAGTAGCTGAAGAATTTTGGAATTTTTTAGGAGGAAAAGAAACTTATCAAGGTTTGTTAAACTGTTTTGAAAAAGTTGGAATAGAATTAAGGAAAGAGATTGATGATTATTTTGCAAAATACAATAAATAAAATTATGCCAAAATTCACTAAAAAATCTAACTTCCCCACCGCCCTCTTTGTTGCCGCGTCATTGGCAATATTTATTTTGTGCGGCGTTTTTTTCTTTATTATAAAAATTAATTTTATCAATAATATTGCAAACCAACCCGCGAAACAACCAAGCTCAACTGACAAATATTACCTTAATAAAAATTACAGCGAGGGCGACTTGCTAATCACTAAAGTGCCAGAGCTTAAAGATATGTTAACCGGTCCGATTATTACTGATGTAGATCCAAACTTAGGCGCAAAAAACGCGCCAGTCACTATTGTCCAATTCTCTGATTTTGAATGCGATTTTTGCCATGAACAAGGGGAAATATTAAAACAAATTTTAAATAAACACCAGGCCGAAACAAAGCTAATTTGGAAAGACTATCCTAAAAATAATGAAGATTCAATTTCATTTCAAGCCGCGGTTGCCGCTCGTTGCGCTCAAAAACAAAATCAATTTTGGGCGTTTCATAATCTGCTTTATCAAAACAGTAATAATCTTACTCAGCTTAAATTCCTGAATTTTGCCGACCAGCTCAATCTAAACAGAGCAAAATTTGTCAAATGTTTAGATAATGATAATATCAAACAATTAATTAAAAACAATATTAAAGAAGCAAACGCCTTAAATATTAAGGGTATTCCCTGTATTTATGTTAATGATCAGGAAGTGATCGGAGAAATAACAATAAAAAAATTAAGCAAAATTATTGAAATTGAATTCAAGAACATAAATAACTAAATAATCAATGTCTAAAATCCAATCAATCTATGTTTGCAGCAACTGCGACGCCCAAGCCATAAAATGGAGCGGGCGCTGTTTAGAGTGCGGGGCTTGGGGCACGCTGCAAATGCAGACTATTGATCAAAAAGCAATTGACAATAAAGCGGCTCAAGTTAGTCCGGCTGAAATTATTGATTTTACTAAAACTCAAACTAAAACTTTAAAAAGAATAAAAATTAATATTAGCGAAGTTGATCGTGTTCTAGGGGGTGGAATTGTATCTGGCTCCTTAATTCTTATAGGCGGCGAACCTGGTATTGGAAAGTCAACAATTGTGGCGCAAATTGCCAATACTGTCGCCCTTGCCTCTGATGTAATTTATGTAAGCGGCGAAGAATCATTTAATCAAGTCAAAGATCGCTTAGACAGAATTAAATGTAACGCAAAAAATATTAAATTCATTAACGAAACCGATGTAGAAAAAATTCTTGCCGCGCTTAATCAAATCAAGCCTGCTTTAGTAATTATTGATTCTATTCAAGCAGTTCACACTTCTCTCTCTCTTTCTGAAGCAGGCAGTATTAACCAAATCAAGGCCAGCGCTGTTAAATTCTTGGAAATCGCCAAACAAAATAACATTGCCATAATTTTAATAGGGCACATTACCAAAGACGGCTCAATCGCGGGGCCAAAATCGCTTGAACATATCGTTGATACTGTAATATATTTGGAAACGGAAAGCATTCATAATTATCGCGTTATGCGCGCCGTAAAAAATAGGTTTGGCTCAGTCAACGAACTGGGAATATTTGAAATGACCGGCGCCGGCTTTAAAGAAATTACTAATCCCTCGTCTGTTTTCTTGGACACTAACCAGCAAGAAATAACCGGCTCGGTTATCAGTTGTATTATAGAAGGCACTCGTCCATTTCTGATTGAAATACAGGCTTTGGTTACTAAAACAATTTTTGGCTATCCCCAGCGAAAAGTTTCAGGATTTGATATAAATAGATTGCAGGTGTTGACAGCGGTTTTAACAAAACGGACAAAAGTAAATTTAACTAACCAAGACGTAATTTTAAACATTGTCGGCGGCTTAAAAATCAACGACCCAGCCATGGATTTGGCGATTTGCTTTGCCATAACTTCTTCACTGCTTAATCAAGTTATTAATAGAAAAACAATTATTTTTGGCGAAGTCGGCTTGGGCGGTGAAATCCGCAATGTTTCCAAACTTGAACAAAGATTAGCTGAAGCGGAAAAACTTGGTTTTGATAAAGCCATTGTACCGAATTGTGATGTGAAAGTGAAGAAAATAAAATTAGAAAAAATAAAAAATATTAATGAAGTAGTGGAATATATAACAGAAAGAAGCTAAACCTCTACGATTTTTGAAAAAAATCGTAGAGGTTTAGTTTCTTGGCGTCATTAGACTTGTCGCGTAATTATTTTTTACTGCAATTTCCAAATTTTGGTCAAATTTTCCAAAAATTTTTTTAGCTTAGCTTAGGCTAAACCTCAAAAATTGTTTGAAAAATTATAACTCAAAATTTGAAAATTTTTACCCCGTTGGATAACTGGGGTCGTTACAAAACTAATTACGCGACAAGTCTATTATGATATTGCCTCAATCATTCTACAATCGCTCAACCCTGCAAGTAGCCCAAGACCTCTTGGGCTGTTTTTTAGTTAGAAAATTTAATCTCCCTCTCCTTGCGAAGGAGAGGGCCGGGGCGAGGTATAAAATCGTAGAAACCGAAGCATATAACGGACCTAAAGACTTAGCCAGCCATGCCAGCCGCGGACTTACTCCCAGAAATAAAATTATGTTTGGCAAGCCCGGAATAATCTATGTTTATTTTACTTATGGCATGCATTATATGCTGAATATTGTTACAGAAAAAGAAAACTACCCCGCCGCAATTTTAATACGAGCCCTGGAACTTGCCACGCATAACTCGCAACACATAACGCACAACGCCCCTAAAGCTAACGGACCTGCGAAATTGACTAAGCATCTAAAAATAAATAAATCATCCAATGGCCTGCCGATTTACACAAAAAAACACGGCTTATGGATTGAAAGCCGCAACACAAAAATTAAACCGTCTCAAATAAAAAAAACAACCCGTATTGGAGTTGATTATGCCGGCAAATACAAAAATAAAAAATGGCGGTTTTATATAAAAGATAGTAAATTTATTTCAAAAAAATTAAAAGAGGAGGCGGCACTTATCCATCACGATGATGAACAGCTTTCGCCTCCCCTTTAAGGAGGAAAACGATGAAAAAAATTTCTTTTTCATCTTATGCAAACCAGCGAGATAACCGGCCGTGTAGATGTAGCCGATTATGCTACACTGGAATTACATCTAATAAGTTAATAGGCAGGCAAAATCCCTACACTTTCTTAGGGGCTAAGCCCTTGACTTTGCTTGGCTATTAATGTTGAAAGGTCAATTGGTTGAAAAAATATCTCTTCGGAGATATCTATAATTTCAGCCAATTTTTCTTCGTAATCATCCGAAGATTGCGACAAAAGAATTTCAGCTTGTCTGGCAAGGTGATTTTGAAAATCCCTGCCAAGAGAAAAAACAGGAGGACGAGGCGATTCTATAGCATCAAGCCTCTCTATAGCTTTAGCCACTACACAATCATGATGCGCCAAACCTTTACTAGTTACAACCTGCTTATCATATGGCGCAATAATAATATGGCAATAAGGGCACACCATTTTTGAAATTTGAATTCTTTGATTTTTGGCTTGTTTTTTGTAAACTTTTTTTCTACCACGCCCACGCCGATTGTAATGTATCATACTTTGCGAACACCCAACACTTAAATTCATAATTTTTCCCTCTTCACTAATTACTAAAAATTTTAAATAAAATTCATCCCTTTTGCCAAATAATTTTAAAAGATCACCTCCCTCCTTTTGTTTGTTTTTATATGCTAAATTTAACTACACACTATCACACAAAAATCAACTTGTCAAGTATAGCGCCCGAAGCCCCGCCTTTCGCGAAAAGCGGGGCTTCGGGCGCTTTATTCTACCCCGTTAAATAACTCACCGTATCTAATAAAACCAGCTTCTTTTCTAATTCAGGCCAGCTTGCCAAACTCGCGTCTTTATTAACCAATTTAACCGCCTCATCCCGCGCCTGCTTCATTAACTGATAATCAAATAAAGTGGCGATTTTCAATTCTGGAAAGCCCTTTTGCGCCGTGCCGTACACTTGGCCCGGCCCCCTGAACTTTAAATCCATTTTAGCTAAAGCAAAGCCGTCATTACAATTAACCAGTGCTTGTAAGCGTTTAATGCTTTTATCTGACTCATTGTCAGAAAAAAGAAAGCAATATGACTGGTGATCACTTCTGCCAACCCGGCCGCGGAACTGATGCAATTGCGCCAAGCCAAACCGATCAGCGCACTCAATCATTATAATTGTGGCGTTAACAACATCCACGCCAACTTCTACTATAGAAGTGGAAACTAATATTTTAATTTTGTTGTCTAAAAAATCCTGCATAATTCGCTCTTTTTCTTTTGATTTTATGCGGCCATGCAAAAAACCAATTTTCAGATCAGGAAAAACTTGCTCATCTAACTTTTTAAACTCTTCTTTGACAAATTTCACGCCAAGCTTATCGGAAAAATCAATTAAAGGGCATATCACAAAAACCTGCCTGCCTTGCTTGATTTGCTCGCGAATAAATTTATAAGCGTCATTCCGTTTATTTTCAGGCACAATATGGGTTGCAATTTTTTTTCTTCCAATAGGCATTTCATCAATAATAGATATATCCAAATCGCCGTACAAAGCCATAGCTAAACTGCGGGGAATCGGCGTAGCAGTCATTGATAAAAGATGAGGCATAAAAAATTTTTGATTTTTGTCCGCCAGCTGGCGGATTGATTTTTGATTTTTATTATATTCTGATTTTTCTGCCAGCATCTTCCTCTGCTCCACGCCAAATCTGTGCTGTTCATCAATTATAGCCAAAACCAAATTTTTAAATTCAACATCCTCCTGAATTAAGGCATGCGTCCCGATTATAATATCAACCTCGCTATTTCTAATCATCTCCACCATCTTCTTTTTTGATATATCTTTACTTGGCGTTCTTTGGCGTTCTTTGGCGTTCTTTGGCGTATTTATCCTACGCGCGCTTCTCGTTAACAAACCAATTCGCGCATCAAAATCAGCCAACATTTGACAAACCGACTCAAAATGCTGATTTGCCAAAATTTCTGTTGGCGCCATTAACACGGACTGCTTTTTATTTAAAGCCGCGTTAAGCATAGCAATAAGAGCCACCACGGTCTTGCCACTACCAACATCGCCTTCCAACAGCCGCGCCATTGGTTGATCCTTGTTAATATCCCGCAAAATCTCCCAGGCCGCTTTTTTTTGCGCGTCAGTTAATTTAAATGGCAAATGATCAACGAATTTTTTAGTCTCTTGTTCTAAAAACGGAACAATTTGGGCTTTACTAGATTTTAATTCTTGTTTAATCAACTGTGATTGCAATTGAATTAAAAAAAACTCGTTAAAAGCTAATCGCTTGCGAGCTTGTTTAATATCATTTTGGGTTTTGGGAAAATGAATTTTGGTTATGGCTTTAGCCAAATCCAGTATTTTTAAATTGCTTTTTACTTCTGAAGGTAGCCAGTCCACGACTTTATTTGCCAATCCAATAATTTGTTTTATTAAAAACCTAATCTGTTTTTGTGTAAGATTAGCGGTTAAATGATAATTCGGCACCAATCCTTGCGTGTGATACCCATCCCTTTCGTTCCCTCCCCTAATTTTTACCCCGTCAGATAATGCGGGGAGGGGAGGGATGGGGTAGAGTACCTTTTCATAAATCGGCGACTTCATTATATATTCGCCATATCCTCCATCAACTTTACCAGCTAAAGAAACTTTATCTCCAACCCGCAAATTACGGGCAATAAACGGCTGATTAAACCAAATAATTTTTATGGTTTCAGTACCGTCGTTGACTAATGCTTCTGTAATATACATTCTTTTGCGCGGACTGCGCTTATTTTGAATTAACTCAATTTGCCCTACAATATTAGCTCTTGTCCCAGGCTGTAATTTATTAATAGGCGTTAATTTACTAAAATCATCATAGCGAAAAGGAAAATAAAAAAGCAAATCTTGCACGGTTTCAATGCCCAATCTTTTTAACTGTGCAGCCGTGGTCTTGCCAACACGAGTAATTTTTATTATCTCAGTAGTTAAGGTTAGCATAATTATATCTTAGCGCAAAAAACACAAAAACACTGAAACACAAAGACACTGAAACAATTCATTATTCACATTATTAGTGTTTTTGTATTTAGGCCAAAGGCCGTGTATTTTTGTGCTTCAGTACTCTCGGCAGGAATTTCACCCCGCGCCTTTTACTTGTGCCCCTGCGAGGAATCGAACCTCAATTTTGGGATCCGCAATCCCACGTTCTATCCGTTGAACTACAGGGACTAAAATCTATCCGTTGCTTGTCCGCCTACTCCGCCAGCTGGCGGAGTAGGCGGAAACTACGAGAGCATAATCTAAAAATCCCGAATTATCGGGGATTTATTATAATAGACCTGTTGCATAATAAGCTGCGTAACGAAATTTTTAGATTTTGAGACAAATTTTTCAAATAATTTTTGAGGTTTACCTGCAAGGTAAGCTGAAAAAATTTTTGGAAAATTTGGCCGAAATATGGAAATTGCAGTAGTAGCTTATTATGCAACAGGTCTAATATTTGATATCTAATCGCCTCGCTGAATTAAAACGGGTTTTCTACTGTCCAACTACAGCTTCAACATTTTAGCTAATCCTTCTGAAAGCGGCTGATCAATCCTGTCTAAATCCTCTGGCAAATATTTTAGCAAATTCTGTCGTATTGGCAAAGGATTTATACTATTCAAAGGGATCGATAACCTTGGCCTAACCGCATTCTTAAATTCAAAATACAAATTTTTTACTTCCTGTCTTGGCTTATAAACAATGGAAAAATTTTTAATCTCATCATAATCATAAAATTTCCTACCCACTATTATTCCTTCATCTGTAATGCTTGCTTTAATTAAATCCGGTTCTCGCCCATCATGCAGAATAATTACTAATGCCGCTACAATAATAATTACCGCAAATAAAAAATTACCGCTAAAAAATGAAAAAAGCAATAACAGCAAAACAATAATGCTTGCTAAAATATACCACGATTTTGTTCTGTTATGTTTCTCATATTCTGGAATCCGCCAACTTATAATTTCCTCGCCGCGGTTAATTGTAAATTGTTCTTTGGGCATAATGCTTATATTGACAATAGTCAATTAATTTTATATATTTATTATAGCATAAAAACACAAAAACACAAAAACAATAAAATTTATTTTATTGTTTTTGCGTTTTTGTAAAAATGGAGAGGCGCCTGAGCGGCTGCCCTGTCATCCGACAGGGCGCCACGGCGGATGCCGTGGCGAATCCAATTTGAATATGTATTATATTTATATATTATTACTAAATAACAACCAATTATATACTGGATCAACCAATAATTTAAAGCGTAGAATTGCTGAACACAAAGCAGGAAAAGTTAAATCAACAAACAAACGATTACCGATTAAATTTATTCATTACGAAGCATATTTACTAAAAAGCGATGCCGAAAGAAGAGAAAAATATTTAAAAACAACGGAAGGAAAATATTTTTTAAGACAACAATTAAGAGATTTATTTAAAAATTTGGGGAAATAAAATCAATGGAGAGGTGCCTGAGTGGTTGAAAGGGGCACCCTGCTAAGGTGTTGTATCTTAACGGGTACCGAGGGTTCGAATCCCTCCCTCTCCGCAAAGAGTTTGCGAGGTTCGCCACGGCATCCGCCGTGGCGCCCTGTCGGATGACAGGGCGAATCCCTCCCTCTCCGCAAAGAGTTTGCGAGGTTCGCCACGGCATCCGCCGTGGCGCCCTGTCGGATGACAGGGCGAATCCCTCCCTCTCCGCAAAGAGTTTGCGAGGTTCGCCACGGCATCCGC
>JAYEOU010000109.1:0-1929 GCA_034723335.1 Patescibacteria group bacterium | reverse complement strand
GTATGAGATTGGCGAGCAAACCAAAGCAACACAACCAGTGATTTCAATGTTAGCTGAAGATAATTATGAAATAGAAGTTTTAATTTCTGAAACTGACATTGCTAAAATTAAAATAAATGATGAAGCAAAAATTACTTTGGACGCCTTTGGCGAAAATATTAAATTTAGCGGCAAGGTATTTTTTATTGAGCCGGCCGAGACTGTAATTCAGGATGTTATTTATTACAAGGTTTTGGTGGAATTCGCCAATGACGCCAATCCGCCAGCTGGCCCCGCCGCTCGCGAGCAGCGGGGCTGGCGGACGCCAAGCAATATTAAATCTGGAATGACGGCCAATGTTATTATTACTACAGCGGAAAAGAAAAATGTGTTGATTATGCTTTCGCGGGCGGTTATTGAAAGGAATGGCGGAGATAAGATCGTGAGAGTGCTGGTTGGCGATGCTGTAAAAGAAGTGCCTGTTCAAATTGGCTTGCGCGGGGATGAGGGCATGGTTGAGGTCTTGGGCGGCGTTAAGGAAGGGGATGAAGTGGTTACTTTTATGAAGGAGAAGAAATAAGTTGAAAGTTATAAAGTTTGTAAAGTTGAAAGTTGTTTCATTATTGTGATTTATCAGGTGGATTTTTATTTTATTTGTTATTAGACCTGTTGCATAATAAGCTACTACTGCAATTTCCATATTTCGGTCAAATTTTCCAAAAATTTTTTCAGCTTACCTTACAGGTAAACCTCAAAAATTATTTGAAAAATTTGTCTCAAAATCTAAAAATTTCGTTACGTAGCTTATTATGCAACAGGTCTATTATAACAAATATTTTTTATGTCAATTCCGCTCATAAACATCAAAAACCTAAAAAAAGAATTTGTAACCGGCGAGGTCGTGACCAAAGTTTTGCGCGGCCTTTCTTTTGCTATTCAAAAAGGCGAGTTTGTGGCAATTATGGGGCCTTCCGGGTCCGGCAAGTCAACTTTAATGCATATTTTAGGTTTTTTAGATAAAGCAACCAGCGGCGATTATCACTTTGAAGGCAGTGATGTAACTAAATTAGAAGATGATGAATTAGCGTGCTTGCGCAATAAAAAAGTTGGCTTTGTTTTCCAATTCTTTAATTTACTTCCTCGTACCACTGTATTGGATAATGTCAAACTGCCTTTAACATACTCAACAAACAAAGGAGATGTGAATAAGAGAGCTAAAGAAGTTCTAGAAAGCGTTGGCTTAGGGCACAGATTAAATTATTTTACTAATCAGATATCAGGCGGAGAAAAACAACGTGTTGCTATTGCCCGGGCCTTGGTTAATAATCCCTCGGTGATTTTTGCGGATGAGCCAACCGGCAATTTAGATTCTAAATCAGGGGTACAGATAATGGAAATTCTGCAAAAACTTAATCAGCAGGGCAATACTATAATTTTAGTCACTCATGAAACTTATACCTCGGAGCACGCGAAAAGAATTATTCAAATTAGAGATGGATTAATTGTTAATGATTATATGGTAGATAAGAGGAGGGTGGCGCGGGATGGAGAAGTGCTTAAATAATTTTGAATTTCCAATTTTGAATTTTGAAATAAATTCTAATTTTGAATTTTTAAACTAAATTATTAAGCACCAAATTCAAAATTCCAAATTCCAAATAAATTCAAAATTTTAATGTTCGAAATCTAAAATATAATTATTTTGATATTGTTTTGAATTTTGGATTTTGATATTGTTCCGCCACTTATTTATAATATTTTGTGGGCGGAATCCCGCTTATTGCGGTGATAATTTATTTGTTATTTGGAATTTTGTTTGTGGTTTAATGGTCAAAAATGGTTGCTGAAAATTGCGTTTTTACTGTAACATCAGCTATGAACTAACATTAAGTTTAAATAGATTTAAAGTTAATGACTTTCTATGCTATTTTTAACTTCAATTTTATACTA
>JAYEOU010000108.1:0-10006 GCA_034723335.1 Patescibacteria group bacterium | reverse complement strand
AATTATATTATAATTATAGCACAATTTTGCCTAAAATTAAATGAAATATTGGGGATAAGTTATAATTAAATGATTTAATGTTTCCGTATATTTATCAATTTTGTTAAAAGAATTTTTAGACAGCCTGTATTCCAATGCGGCGTGGTGGTCCTTGGCTTCCAAATGGTCTTTGAGCGGTTTTCCTTTTACAGTAATGCCTTCATTAATAACTAAAAAGGTCTCTTTTAAAGTTAAAGAGTTGCCCTCAATCGCGTTTGAGTTGTAAGTCATTTCTATTTGAAATTTTTCCCGCAATTTCCGCACTGCTGATTTTGGCAGGGGGCGGAGCTTATTGAGTTTGGTCAGTTTTTCTTTCAAACGCTTTTTTATAATTAAGGATAGGCAAGTCATATAAATAAATCTTAATATGGTTTAGTTAATTATTTACAGCATACCATATTAAGAAAATTAATCAATTTTTATACTCATAGGAAGCTAAAGGGGTGAATGCCCGAAACCCAAAATTTTTTATTATACTTTTTTCAATTCAGCTATTATCTGATCATAATCATTTAAAGAAAATACTTTTGTATCGTATTTTTTATATAAATTTAGCTGTTCTATATTTCCTTTCATCGCTTTATCGGTAATCATTAAAGAGGCATAGGGCAGAATAGCCACTATACTATTGATATCTTGAAAATCAGTAGATTTTATATTCGCATTACTTGTTAAAATTTTTGCGATAATTTTTGAATATATTTCTTCGTAGGGAACTGAAAAAAAATAATGGGAACCCAAAAAATTAGAAACTTCCACAATATCAGTTTTGCCTGTAAATTTTTGATGAACTATCAATGGATATATCCTATAATAAAAAAGGTCGGTATCATTAAAATCAGTTTTTAAAAAACCGAACAAATCATTTATTTCCTTTATGGCTTTGACAAACCGAGTTTTTTGAGATAATAATTCTTCTTTGAGAACTTCCTTGATCTTCATTTTATTGTTCTGGATATCATTTTTTCGTCTTTTAAAAAATTCATAAATTTTTTTATTATCTTCATTTGAAATTTCTTTATCGCCCCCAGAATGTAAATACATGATATTGAATTTAAAACCATGAGTTTCTAATAAATCGTTTTCGTTGGGCTCTTCCTTATAATAAAATATATCATCTTTTTTAAAATAAAAATCAGTCTTATTTTCTAAATACATTTTTAACATTCTTTTTGTTTGAGTTCTTCCGACACTGAGACTTTTTAGCTGTTCTCCTTTTCCTAATTCCATTAAGATCAAATCGCATATTTCGTTCACATCCGTATCAATATATTCATCTCTCTGAATTAAGAAAGGACAAATAATTTTTTCTTCTTTTACTAATTTTTTTAATATTAAATAAAGAGATAATGCTCTGGATTCCTCAATTTCATTCATCTTTTTGTTTGCAACTGCGTCCGCTATGTTGTTAATAATATTAGTATCGAGCCAAACGATTTTTGGGGTGCTGTGAAAGGGGATTATTTTAATCATAGATAATTCATAAACTTCCCTCCGGAATTTTGTTTAAATCATTATTTGTAATACCCAGCCCAGGCTCACGCATAATTCTAAAAGCGTCCGCTGGACGATCGAGATAGTAGGCCTTTTTGTCTTTCGGATAAATATAATAAGCCTCTCCGTTTTTTTCTACATCAATTAAAATTTTACCCAAAACATTATCGGGGTAAATTGTGTGGCTGGTGATAAAATCGTGAGTGGCCCCAAGCCCAAGTTGGCGCATCACAGAAAAAGCATCAGCTGGGCGACCGAGATAATATTTTTTCTTATCATCTGGATATACGTAATAGGCCTCTCCACTTGCTTCAACCTGTAGTAGTATTTGTCCACTCATTCTGTTTGCCAAAGTATTGTCAATTTGAGCTTCCGGCTCTTCTTGATATTCATATTTAAATATGTGTCTTCCTGAGATGTTGCCGTATTCATCGGCGAAACGAACGCCAATAAAATACGTGCCATAATCTTGAAGTTCTGTCCGTTTGTTAATAAGCAACACCTTGTTCGGCTCATAATCATCGTCCTCCGTAAAGCGGAACCTCACTTCTCCTGCCTCATCTACCGTAGTTATGTACCAGTGGTGTTCATTTTTTTCATTTAAATCTGTTAGAATTTTGGAATAACTGGTGTATGTTTCTTCAATTCGGCCAAGTTCGTTTCCCATTAAGTTCATTAAATCGCTAGAGGTTTGAATATAAATAGAATTAGATGTCCCAGTTATTTGCGTATCTTGACCAATGGGTTCGCAGGGATCACTAGTTCCATAAAAACATATATATAAATCATCATACCAATCACTATCAAGGTATGGCGGCGTTATGTCATCTTGTATATTAACTTTTGGTTTTTCAATAATGGGATCTTGTTGTATAACTTGTTCTTTATAATTATTGCCCAAAACACTATACAGCCAATTTTTAATGCTGTTAACAGACAAAATGTAACTCAAAGAATTTAAAGTACCTGCCATTGCCATTGTAGGAATACCAATAAACAGTCCATCTGAGCTGTAAGCTGCTCCACCAGAATTTCCATGCTCCAACATCGCAGTGGTTTTTATATAATTCTGTGTACCATCTGAATTACTACCAAAACCACTAAAGTCTCCCGAAGTATATGTTATAGTAGAGCCGCCAATGCTGGGAAAACCAATAACCTCAATCTTATCGCCAAACTGCAAAGCATCTGAATTTGAATCCCAGATATTTATATAAGGATAAATTTTGTTGGTTGGATTATCCAAATACAAAATAGCCGCGTCCATATCATCAGAAGCAGTCTGATATTTTACTTCCGCTAAATTATAATTTCCCTCGGTACCAAAATTTGGTTCCTGACTTATTGATTCTATAAAGCCGATAAAACAAGTGTTCATATACGCGCCCTCAATAACATGGCGGTTAGTTAAAATAATCCCCTTTGGATCAATCATTGTGCCAGATCCACTTTTGCCATAACCATCTTTATCAATGCAATAAACTTGCACTTCGGCATCAATTTGATTTTGAGTAATCGCCGTAGAAAAATTAACTGGCACCAACCCTAATACAAAAATTAGAATTAAAAAAATTGTAAATTGTTTTCTCATACTATTATAGATTAGTTTTTTATTAAAAATTAGTTAAAATTTTATTGCGAATATGTAATTAAGGAAATTTTAAGCATTTAGTCTGTTTATATTTATAGTATAGCGTAAATTAAATATAATTTCAAGAAAAAAACCTACTGCCAGAATTATTTTAAGCAGTAGGTTATAATTGCAAAATAAAAATAACAATAAGCCAATATAATATTTTTAATAATTTATTGGCCATTGGGTCATTTTTATCTTCATAATATTGCCATGAATGATTAATGCGTCGGCTAATTTTTATATCTGAAATAAAATAGATAATATAGGCGGCAAATGTAAAAAATAGCTTAATTATTATCGCAGTTATTGAAAAGTGCATTTTTACCTCCTTTTGATTTTTATTTTTTATTTTAAACTTTAAATAGCATTTGTCAAGCATTTAGTAGTGTGCTAAAATAAAAATATTAAATATGAAATATACTATTCAAGAAAAAAAATCTAAAATTTTAAAGCGGATTGCCGCAACAGTTCTGATTTTGATTTTGGCAATTGTTTGTTTTGGCGCCGGCATGTATATAGTCCAAAAAAATGAAGTAGCCAAAGAATTGGCTAATCAGGAAGTGGTTTTCGCGGGAAAAATTTTAGGCAAATACAGCCAGACGCCGGAAGGCAAATTAACCCAGGATATTGACTTTAATTTATTTTGGGATGTTTGGGATGTTCTGCATAAAGAGTATGTTGACCATGATAAGCTTAATGAAAAAGAAATGTTTTACGGCGCCTTGCGCGGCTTGGTTGCTTCATTAGCCGATCCATATACTATATTTATGAATCCTAAAGTGGCTCGAGAATTTGCAGATGATTTGGCAGGGACTTTTGAAGGCATTGGAGCTGAAATTGGAATTAGAGATGATATTTTAACTATTATCGCGCCGCTAACCGATATGCCGGCGGAAAAAGCCGGTCTGAGAGCCGGCGATAAAGTCTACGCGATTAACGGCGAATCAACAGCTGGAATTTTTATTGATGAAGCAGTAAGAAAAATTCGCGGGCCTAAAAATACTGAAGTAACTTTAACAATTTCCCGCAATGGCATGGACAGTGTTAAAGATATTACTATTATCAGAGGCGTAATAATTGTTAAAAGCGTTAAGACAGAATTGCGCGATGATAATATTTTTGTTGTGAAAATTACTAATTTTAATGATGACACTCGGAATTTATTTAATAAAGCCGCGCAAGAGGCGGTTAAAATAGATCCTCAAGGCGTTATTTTGGATTTACGCAATAATCCGGGCGGTTATTTGGATACGGCCATTGAAATAGCTAGTGAGTGGGTTGAAGACGGGGTAATAGTAACGGAAAAATTTAGCGAGGAAAAGCAAAATGAATATTTAGCTCGCGGCAGAGCCAGATTAAAAAATTATCATACAGTGGTTTTAGTGAATCAAGGCAGCGCCTCGGCTTCAGAAATTGTTTCAGGCGCTTTGCAGGATTATGAAAAAGCCGTAATTATAGGCATGCAGACTTTTGGAAAGGGTTCTGTTCAAACTGTGGCAAATTTGGATGACGGCTCTTCGGTCAAAATTACTGTGGCAAAATGGCTGACACCAAGCGGCAGCTGCATTAGCGAGCAGGGCATAACGCCTGATGAAGAAATTGATTTGACAATTAAGGATTATAACAAAGGAATAGATCCGCAGATGGATAGGGCGGTGGAAATATTGATTGGCGGTAAATAAATTGTGAGGGTTAGAATGAATTTTGAATTTTGAATTTCTATAAAAATAATTTTGAATTTCCAATTTTGAATTTTGAAATAATTTTTCACCCCGTTAAATCTACTTTTTATAATTATCCAACCTTGCTATCGTGATTATTTATCGGGGTAAATGACTTAATTTTGAAACATTAAAAATTTAAAATTAAGCATTAAATTATAGTTTACAGGAGTTTCAAAATTCAAAATTAGAATTTATTTCAAAATTAAAAATTAAAAATTCAAAATTATTTAGTAATTATTTCAATCCGCCAGCTGGCGGACAAAATTCAAAATTATTTAAAAGTCTCTTGTTTTTATATTGTCCTTAACTATTATGCCTTGTTATTATATATTGATTTTTGCTATGACGGCGCTGCTTTCCGTTATTTTTACAATACTCATAAAACATTTAGCGGTTAGATTTAACATAATTGATAAACCGACATTAGCGCGCAAAATACATAAAATTGATACGCCGCTTTTAGGAGGAATAGCGATTTTTTTAGCCTTTTTTATAGTATTATACTTTGCGCGGAATAAGCTATTAGCAGGTGATTTAGAGCCGCGCCATTGGTATGGTTTTTTTATTGGCGCATGTTTTATTATTATTGGCGGTTTTTTGGATGACAAATATGATTTAAAGCCAAAGCATCAAATCATTTGGCCGATGTTAGCGATTGTTAGCGTGATTATCGGCGGAATTGGCATTGAAAAGATTACTAATCCGTTTGGCGGTTTAATTTATTTGGACCAGTGGAAAATTCCATTGATAGAGTATGGCAATGGTATGCATTACTTTATTCTAATCACAGACAGTTTTACTATATTTTGGCTGCTTGGAATGATGTTCACAACTAAACTGTTAGACGGCATTGACGGCTTGGTAACCGGTGTAACAGCGATTGGCGGCTTCATTATTTTTTTATTCACAATGACCACTAAATACTATCAGCCGGATATTGGCTTGGCCGCCTTAATTTTAACCGCGGCTTGTCTGGGTTTTTTAATTTTTAACTGGCATCCGGCTAAAATATTCCTGGGCCAAGGCGGCTCTTTGCTGTTAGGTTATATTTTGGGAGTGTTAGCTATAATTTCTGGAGGAAAAATCGCTATTGCTTTATTAGTTATGGGCATTCCTATTATGGATGTGGCTTGGACAATAATCCGCAGAATATTAGCCGGCAAAAATCCCTTTAAATTTGCGGACAAAAAGCATTTGCATTTTCGTTTCTTGGATTTAGGATTATCCCAAAGGCAAACCGCGCTAATTTATTATTTTTTCGCGGCCATTTTCGGCGCCAGCGCTTTGTTTTTGCAGAGTAGAAATAAGATGCTTGCTTTAGCGATTTTAATCATAATTATGCTTTTTACAGTAATTGGATTTACTTATCTTGACAAAAAGAAAAAAATAATCTAACATAAAAAATATCGCAATTAAAGCGGTTTTTGTTTTAATATAGATAAATTAGACAGTGCGAATTCAACAAAATCATTTGTCGTTGCTTCGCTCCTCCTTAGGATGACATATGAGTCAAATAGCAATAATAAAAACTGGCGGAAAACAATATAAAGTAAAAAAGGGCCAGAATATAAAAATTGAAAAATTAAGCGCTAAAGATGGCGCTAAAATTAAGTTTGACACTTTGCTTGTTGCTTCAACAGACGGCAAGGAAGTGAATATGGGCAAGCCGTCGCTGGGTGAAAAAGTTGAAGGCAAAATTATGGAGCAGGGCAGGGACAAGAAAGTTAAAGTTGTAAAATATAAAAGCAAGATTCGTTATAAACGGACTCTTGGGCATCGGCAGGCGTTTACGAAAGTTGAGATATTGAAAATCGCGTAATGAATCAAGAAGCGCCTAAAGCGCTTCTAATAAATAAAGAACCCGCGCTCAAAATGAGTGCGGGTTTTATAGTTGTGTGGACATCAAAAAAATTTTAAAGCGCTATTCTATATTTTAACGCATTAGCTAAAGTAATTTCATCGGCGTATTCTAAATCAGCTCCCATGGGCAGACCCTTGGCAATGCGTGTAATTTTTATTTTATAAGGTTTAAGCAATTTGGCAAGATACAAGCTTGTGGTTTCGCCTTCTAAATCAGGATTTAAAGCTAAAATTATTTCCTTGACATTATTTTGTTTAATGCGATTAATTAGTTGTTTTATATTAAGCTGTTCCGGTTTGATCCCTTCAATGGTATTAATAGTGCCTCCTAAAATATGGTAAATTCCATTATACTGCTTAGTTGCTTCAATTGTTAACATATCACGCGTATCGGCTATTGCGCAAATTATTGTTTTGTCTCTTTCTTGATCAGAGCAGATTAAACAAGGATTGGCTTCGGCAATGGCAAAACAGGATTGGCAAATTGTGGTTTTTTCTTTAAGCTCGGCTATGCTCTGGGCAAATTTTTGCAGTTGTTCAGGATTTTGTTTTAATAAATAAAAAACATATCGCTCAGCTGTTTTAGGACCGACAGTGGGGAGTTGGGAGAAGTGGTTGATTAAATTTTGGATTGAGGCAGGATATTTCATATCGTTTAATGTATAACATATAATACAAATTACAAAAAAATACAATAGACTTGTCGCGTAATTAGTTTTGTAACGTCCCGCAGTATTGCGGGATGAGACAAATTTTTCAAACAATTTTTAAGGTTTAGCCTAAACTAAGCTGAAAAAATTTTTGGAAAATTTGGCCAATCCGCCAGCTGGCGGAGCAGTAAAAAATAATTACGCGACAAGTCTAATAAACATATCTTAATTACGCGATACGTGATTTAAAATCCTGGAATTTTTCCCATCTCCTGCATCTTCTGTGCCATTAGCCGCTGCGTTTTTTTAATCGCTTCATTAATACAATCAATTAGCATTCCTTCTAAACTTTCTTTAGCTAAATTTTCATTTATAGTAATGGAAATAATTTCCATATTGCCGTTCATAACAACTTTAATGCCGCCTTTTTCAGATGTGATAGTTTCAGCAGCCAAGGCGCTTTGCATTGTTTTTGCCTGCGAACGCAGGTCTTTGAATTGTTTAAGTTTGTTAAACATATATTTTATATAACAGGCAACATATAACATGTAACAAATTACGAATAATTGTATTATATTTTTGTTACATGTTATGGGTTATGTGTTACATGTTATATGTTATATGTTATGTGTTATGTGATTTATGGTTCCTCTATCCCTGTTTTCTCTATATTTCTAAAACTAACTAAATTTTCGTCAAAATATAAATCAATTTTGCCGGTTGGACCGTTTCTGTGTTTGGCAATATAAATTTGCGCCAAATTTTTTTCACTTTCCGGCAACTCATCCGGATTATAGCCGCGGTCAACTATTTTGCGGTAAATAAACATTACTACATCAGCATCCTGCTCAATTGATCCTGATTCGCGCAAGTGAGCTAATTTTGGTATGGCTGGCTTTGTCTGCTCAACAGCCCGTGAAAGCTGAGATAACGCAAGCACAGGAATTTTTAATTCACGCGCCACGCCTTTTAAGGCGCGGGTGATTTCCGCAACTTCTTGCACTCTGTTATCGCCGTATCTGCCGCGGCCTTCCATTAATTGTAAATAATCAATAATTAGCAAGCCTAGTCCTTTTTCAACTTGCAAGCGCCTAGCCTTGGTTCTGATTTCCATTACATTAGCAAGAGCTGAGTCGTCTATGTAAATTGGGGCTTCGGACAGGATGCCCATGGCTTGGCCAATGCGGGAA
The DNA here is from genome assembly GCA_034723335.1 of Patescibacteria group bacterium. Taxonomy (GTDB): domain Bacteria; phylum Patescibacteriota; class Patescibacteriia; order Patescibacteriales; family VMTK01; genus DAOWHZ01. Next base: position 1,413 of record JAYEOU010000108.1, on the reverse strand, counting down.
AAATCATCATCTTCCTCTTTGTCAGATAATTTGCCGGTGCGCATGCGCCATAAGCTAACATTGGCTTGGGCGCAAAGCATGCGGTCAACTAACTGCTCTTTGCTCATTTCCAAAGAAAATATGCCGACAGGAATTTTAGTTTTAATGGCAGTTTGTCTGGCTATATCCATAGCCAAAGATGTTTTGCCAACGCTTGGCCGGGCCGCTAAAACAATCAGATCAGATTTTTGCAAGCCGGCTAATAATTTATCAAGGTCCGCAAAACCGGTCGGCAAGCCTCGCAATTTTCCGCTTTGTTTATGCAATTCATCAATCCTGTCAAAAGCTTCAGTCAGCAAGCTGTCAATTGGCTGGAAAATTTGTTTAAGATGTTTTTGTGAAACACTAAATAATTTTTGTTCAGCTTCATCTAATATTTTGTCAATATCTTCATTTTCCTTATATCCTAATTCAGCAATTTCAGCAGCAGAAGCAAGCAGCCTCCTTAAGGTTGCTTTACGCTGGATAAGATTGGCATAATGGGCTACATGAGAAGCAGTTCCTACGGAATTAGCCAATTGCGCCAAATAAGTCCGCCCTCCAATAGCTTTTAGCTGATTTTTTTCTTCAAGCTTATTGGTTAAACTTAAGATATCAATCGGTTCATGATTAACATATAAATCGCGCATAGCTGTAAAAATAATGCTATGGCTGTCTTTATAAAAATCTTCAGCAGTAACAATATCAGCTACTTTAATAATAGAGTCTTTGTCAATTAAAAGGCAGCCTAAAAGCGAATTTTCAGCTTCTAAACTTTGCGGCGGCAATTTTGTGTCAAAAGTCGCAGGTTGATTATTCGTCATGATATTATATTACATTGATAGATTTTTTAAATCAAGTCTATTTTGTCCACCTTTTTTCCCCAAAAAAAAGAAACCGAATTTCTATAATTGCAAAGCAATCATAGAAATTCGGTTTTTTGGACAATTATTGCTTTTTTTTAAGATGTATGCTATTTTATTATTAATTATTCGTTTTTATGGATTTTTGTTTTGCTTGTCCGCCAGAGCCTTATAGCTGACATTTTTAGCTTCAGCAATAAAGCCTTGGCGGAAGGCGAGCGCCTATAGCTCAGTTGGTAGAGCAGCTGCCTTTTAAGCAGAAGGTCGCAGGTTCGAATCCTGCTGGGCGCACTATATGCCGAGGTAGCTCAGTTGGTAGAGCAGTAGTTTTGTAAACTATTGGTCGGGGGTTCGCCACGGCATCCGCCGTGGCGCCCTGTCGGATGACAGGGCGAGTCCTTAAGGAAATTGGATATTTCGTTGTGCATTTTTTAAAAACTATATATAGTGTTTAATATATATAAAAAACAAAAACGCCGAGGTAGCTCAGTTGGTAGAGCAGTAGTTTTGTAAACTATTGGTCGGGGGTTCG
>JAYEOU010000107.1:0-10042 GCA_034723335.1 Patescibacteria group bacterium | reverse complement strand
TGGAACATGTAACACACAACATGTAACGCATTAATTTGTTACATATTGCATGTTACATGTTACGTGAACTAACCAACTTAAAAAAATACTTCCACCTCTCCCCTGTTTTGCAAAGTTCTTTGGTGTCATTTAAACATTGTTCTATAAAATTTTTAGGATTTCCCTTGCATGCCTTAAAAACAGCGCTGCGTTTAAAATCAGGTATGCTTAGTTCTTGAATAACGCGCAACGCCAACTCTTGCCACTGATAAGCCGGTGGTTTTTTTATTTGTTTTTTGCCAAGCAAATCTCTAATTTTTTCAAGTCCTTTGTTGATTTTCATTTTTATGTCCATAATCCTTAAAAAGTTTTTAATTGTGAAACTTCGTAAATTTGGTTAGAATAACCGCCGCCGCAAGCTTTGCACCAATTACGGTCATCAAAATAAAATTTATAACATTTAGAAGCGCATCTATCAGGATCGCCTGTATTTTCAAGCTGAGCGGTTAAATCATATTGAGGCGGATAAGTTGAATTACCGGCATTGCCATAAGCGTAAGTATATCCGCCATTACTCCATGGGGAACCGCCTTTATTTATTGGATCAACTGGTATTTTGGGTAAAAATTCTTCTAATCCTGGTATCCAATTACCACCGCCTGTACTATAATAATATCTATTACAATCATAACCACAGGGAGATGGAGGGTATTTATTGTATGTATCAAAATATAAATCAAGCGCTTTTCTTATTTGTGTTAAATCCGCTTTTCTCTTTGTGTCCCTTGCCTTCATCCTCGCAATATTAAAGGCCAGTATTGCCGCGGTTGCTAAAAAACCAATAATGGAAATAACCACTAAAAGCTCTATCAGGGTAAAACCCTTTTTTCGTTGGCGATTACTCTCTCTCTCTCTGCCCCGCCTTTCGCGAAGAGCTTGGTCTCTGAATTGTTAAATTTTTTAAAAACATTTTTTAGAATAAACATATTTTTTTTCAATTTTCAATTTTCAGTTTCTAATTTTTATTAAATTTTTAATGATTTAATTTTCAAACCATTTAATTATTAAAAATTGTTTAAAAATTATTACATTAGATATTTAATAGAAATTTATCCGCCAGTTGGCGGTTTAGAAATTGAAGATTGAAAATTTTCTATATTTATTTCAAAATTCAAAATTATTCATTTTAGATTGTAATTTAATTTATTTGCTGTATAATATCAGTATAACATAAATTTATGCCAAACTCAAAATTATTGCCAATAATTATTAATCCAAATCCAATTCTCCGTAAAAAATCTGTTGAAATTAAGCAAATACAGGCAAAGCAATTTCAACAACTTTGCTTGGATATGGGCAGAACAATGGAAGAAAAAGACGGAGTTGGCTTGGCCGCGCCGCAAATCGGCAAAAATATCCGTTTAATTGTAATTAATACCAAAGACGGCCATGTTTGTATGATTAATCCTAAAATTACAAAAAAATCTTGGGCCAAAGAATGGGGCGAAGAGGGCTGTTTATCAATACCAAATGTTTTCGGACAAGTTAAACGGCATAAAAAAATTAACTGCGAATATTTGGATAAAAACGGCAAGGAAATAAAAATAATTGCTCAAGGTTTAATGGCGCGGGTTATTCAGCATGAAATTGATCATTTGGATGGAATTTTGTTTATAGATAAAACTAAAATCGCGGAACGCATAACTCATAATTTCTAATTTTTAATTTTGAATTTTGAAATAAATTTGAATTTTGAATTTTTAAACTATTTTTTTAATTTTAAATTTGTGATTTTGTTCCGTATGATATTGTGAAATTTATTGTTTCAAAATTAAGTCATTAAAAATTATTTCAAAATTCAAAATTATTTTTTTATACGTTCACTATGCACAGCAATAACCATAAAATCAAAACAATATTCATCGGCACTCCTGACTTTGGCATTCCTGCGTTTAGGGCGTTAATGCAAGACAAACAATTTGAAATCATTGCTGTGATTACTCAGTTGGACAAGCCAGTTGGCAGAAAGCAGATACTTACTCCCCCGCCGATCAAAATTGAAGCCATAAAACATAAAATTCCAATTTTTCAGCCAAAAGAAATAGCGGATCTGCAATTTGAAATCAAAAATTTAAAACCGGAGATTATTGTTGTAATTGCTTATGCCCAATTAATTCCTGAACAAATTTTAAATATCCCTAAATTCGGCTGTATAAATGTTCATGGCTCGCTTTTGCCAAAATATAGGGGCGCGTCTGTGATTCAGGCGCCGATTTTAAATAATGACAAGCAAACAGGCATAACTATTATAAAAATGGATAAAGGGCTTGACACAGGACCGATTTTAGCGCAAGCCGCTATTAATATAAAATCGGCTGAAACATCGGAAACGCTTTATGATAAATTATCACAACTTGGAGCTGATTTATTGCCTGGAGTTTTGAAAAAATATATCGTTGGCAAAATCAAGCCCCGGCCTCAAGATGAAACAAAAGCCAGTTATGTCAAACAGATTAAGAAAAAATACGGTTTAATTGATTGGGCAAGGACAGCAATGGAAATAGAGCGTTTTGTCAGGGCAATGGCCTCTTGGCCGTCTGCTTGGATATGGTGGAAAAATAAGCGGCTCAAAATTATAACGGTTCAGCAACAGCCATTACCCATTAATAGCTATAAGCAGGGAAAAATATTTATTTATAACAGCGGCTTGGCGGTACAGTGCGGCAAAGATGCTTTAATTATTAAAAAATTGCAGTTAGAAGGGAAAAAAGAAATGAATAGCGATGAATTTTTAAAAGGCCATAGAGATTTTGTTGGGAGTGTTTTATTAAATAAACACGCCGCTGTCGTCTAATGGTTAGGACGCATGGTTCTCATCCATGTAATCGGGGTTCAATTCCCCGTGGCGGTACTAAATCAAGGGTTTGGCTTGCGTGCGAGTAAGGCATCCCGCACAACGCGTAAGCGGGGCTGCGGTTTTTGTATTAAAAAACGCGCTTACTAATAGCAAGCGCGCTGATGGTATAGAAGTGCCGGGGGGGTGTGGAAGTAAATTTTTTTTACATAACGCATAATGTGAAATAAAAAATTCGTTATGCGTTCCACGTTACGAGTTATGCCGTTATGCGACTCAAAATTCATCCAACTCCACCACTCTTATAATCACTTTATCCCCTCTTTGAATCTTTAAGCCGATCCGATCTCTCGGCTTATATTTTTGAATAACTGAAAATAAAGTATTTCTGTTTTTAATTTCAATGGCATTAATTTCAAAAATAATGTCTCCCTCGGCCAAGCCGCCTTTGTCTGCCGGCGAATCAGACAAAACCGCGGCGCCGCCGTCTTCTCCGCGCAAGATCAAAGCGCCGCTATCTCTGGATAATTCCATGTCCTGAGCCAGCTCAGGAGTAATCATAAGATAAAGCACGCCTAACCTTGGCCTGACAATTCTGCCGATTTCCCGAACGCTTTTAATTACCGGCCTGGCGTCATTGATGGGGATGGCAAAATTAATAGCAGAGCCCTGTTGGTCAATCGCCACATTAATCCCGACAACCGCGCCGGATAAATCAATTAAAGGCCCGCCTGAATTGCCAAAATTAATTTCCGCGTCAGTTTGAATCACATTATCAAGCGCTTCAGCATTGCCTGCCTGATCACTGGCTATTATGCTTCTTGCTAAGCCGCTTACAATGCCTTTAGTTACGCTGTTTTGATAACGGCCCAAAGCATTGCCAATGGCAATAACCGTGGTTCCGACTTGCAAATTATCACTATTGCTTAGTTCTACATAAGGCAAATCCTTGTCAAAAATTTTCAGCACAGCCAAATCTTTAAGCGGATCCTTGCCGATTAGCTGGGCATAATATTGCTTGCCTGCATAGCCAAGCCCTGATGGATCAGAATTTAAAATAACGCGATATTCAGATGTTTTTTCTTTGCCGGCGCTAACAACATGCTTATTAGTTAAAATCAAACCGTCAGAAGAAATTAAAAAACCGGTTCCGGACCCTTTTTGCGTTTTTTCTTTTTCCACGCTGCGAGATCCTGTTTTTAAATCAATAGTAATATATTCTTCATAATCATAAACAATAATGCTAACAACCGCCGGCATAACTTTTTGAATTGCCCGAATGGTCGCTTCCTGGTCGTCTAAACGCAAATCTTCGGCAATACCTGTGGTAATAAGTTTGCCTTTGATAAAATTATTGCAAAAAGCGCCAAAAGCTAATCCAATTATAAATATTGCTAAAAAAACAATAATATTTTTTTTGGTTGTTGTCCTTATACGCATAATGTCATTATACAACAAAAAATCATAAATACAAATTAAAAAGCCCAATTTGTAAAACATTGGGCCTTGCTTGATTAGATTCATTGAGTTAAGCGCTAATGCTTAACTCTGATAATTTCCGCCGAGCTTCATATAATTTATTGGCAATATATTCGTCGTAAAGCTCGTCAGAAATTTTTACATTTTTTCCGCCTTTTTGGCTTCCTGTGCAGACAAAGCTGTTATGATTTTTTTTATATTGATAATAAATAACATCATCGCCTACATTAAGAAAAAGAATGTTCTTTTTCTTATTAAAAAAAACTCCTTCTAATAAGTGTATCACATTACCTCCTTAACATAAAATGTTATTTTTTTAAAAAACATTAAATTTTTATTGGTAGCTTCAGAAAACTGTAGCCACTTCATAGTATAATAACATTAACACAAAAATATAATGCTGTCAAGTTTGACAGCTTAAAAAATATGTATTACTATATAAATATTATTCGGAGGTCGGCCCAGTCATCCGACGGGCCAGGCCTAAAGGTAGGACAGCTAAAAATAATATACATATAAGAATATAAATCCAGAAATGAATCATTGGAACGTGAACATTATTTAAAGTCAGGAATAGGAAGAGAAGAAAAGAAGCAAATTATTTTAAATTATTCGGAGGTCGGCCCAGTCATCCGACGGGCCAGGCCTAAAGGTAGGACAGCTAAAAATAATATACATAGAAGAATATAAATCCAGAAATGAATCATTGGAACGTGAACATTATTTAAAGTCAGGAACAGGAAGAGAAGGAAAGAAGCAAATTATTTTAAATTATTCGGAGGTCGTCTAAAGGTAGGACAGCTGGTTTTGGTCCAGTCAATCGGGGTTCGATTCCCTGCCTCCGAGCAATCATAACTAAACTATCTTCGCGAATGTTTTATGTGATTACGGTCGGGTGTCTATTTTTGTTTACAAAAATAGATATAATTTAAATTGCTTTAAATATATGTTAGATTGTCCAAAATGCGGACTACCAATGGTATTAAGGAATGCGACAAGAGGGCGTAATCGAGGCAAAAGTTTTTATGGTTGTATTAATTATCCTCATTGTAAAATGACAGTTAATATAGAACAAGTGCAAGCGATACAAGATGAAAAATTAATTAAAGATGGCAAGGACTTGATTAGGCGACTTCGCTATGAAGGATTTAGGTTATTAGAAAAGGTTTCAGTATTCCATCCCAAATACAACATAATAAAAAATGCTTTGCCTAATTTAAAAAAGGAAGTAAATGAAAAAAATTATAATCGTGGCAATAAATTATTTAGAGAAAACAAATGGAATGAAGCTATAATGGCATTAGAACAAATACCCATAAATTCGAAGTTATATAATAAAGTTAAAGTAACTATAAAAATAGCGCGTGACCGCCGTCCTATGATAGCACATGACCGTTCTACATATAATAAGCACAATAATCCAAAAATTAAATATAATTTAGATCAACATGGAGATGTTGTGAATATATGCTTTAATTAAATAATATATGTTAAAATTTTTATTAAAATTGTTTAGCCTTGGTTCACGGGAGGATGATGCTGTAAATTGTAAATTCATAAGAACAGAAGAACAGAATAAAATTATAGAAGCCTTGTCATTCATGAAAGAGAGTGAAACCATGAAAGTTAATGCTTTCGCCGGCACAGGTAAAACTGCAACTCTCAAAGAAATGGTGACAGATTATCCAGATAATAGTTTTTTGTATTTAGCTTTTAACAAGTCTACACAGTTGGAAGCGAGTGAAAAATTTCCCCAGAATGTTAAAATTTTAACCACTCATTCGTTTGCTCGAAAATATGTTATAAATGATTTAGGTTCTGAGAGAATTAAGAAATTAAGGGGGTCTCATAAACCAAAAGAAATTTGCAAATTGTTAGAGATAGATAGTTTGCCTAAGTGTAAATTTGTTAGTGATGTTTTTACCGCTTTTTGTGAGTCACCAGAAAAAAAACTTAATAAAGATTCAATAACAAGAATAGTTCATAATTCCAAAAAATTAGAATTTCATTTTTCTCTATTTCAAAAAGAATGGTCAGAAAACACGGTTTTTAACTATGTAAAAAAGCTGTTCGATAAAATTCGATCGGGAGAAACGGATATTACTTTTGATTTTTACTTAAAATACTTTCATTTAAGGATTAATGAATATTTGGAAAGAATAAATTATGATGTTGTGTTACTGGATGAGGCCCAGGATACAAATGATGTTACAATTGATATATTTCAACGTTTACCTGGAAAGAAAGTGTTTGTAGGTGATACACATCAACAAATTTATTCTTTTAGGGGAAGCGTTGATGCGCTGCATAAGATGAGATTCAACCACGAATATTATTTGACCAAAACATTTAGGTGCCCTAAAGATGTTATCAATAAAGTTAATGTAATGTTGCACAAATTCAAAAATTGTGAATATATGCTTACCGCTGGTCCGAAAGCCACTATTCCAAAGTCATGCGATGCTTACATAGCCAGAACTAACGCCGGAATGATACAGGTTATTGACCGCTACATAAATGATGGATTTATTACAATCAGAAAACCAGGCGATATATTTAATCCCAGTCTAAATATATACAATTTACTTAAATATTTTGATACAGGGGATGAAGGTTATTATCAACGGATAAATCTGCCATACCTTAAAGACATTAGAAGTAGAGAGGCCTTAGAGTTATACATAGAAGAAACGGATGGCATAGAATTGTTTAATAGTATAAAATTGGTTGACAGGCAAGGAGGTAATCTCTTTGAGTTATTTAGAGTAGCAAAAGAAAATTATGAAAAAATAAATGAAAATGAAGCAGAAAAGGTGATTACTACTGTTCACACTGCTAAAGGTAAAGAATGGAATAATGTTTATATTCAAGATGATTACCCCGACTTGATTTTACTTTTTGCAAAAAACAATACTACCTTAACTCAATTCAAAAATGATATATTAAAGACTGAAAAGCGGTATTTACCTAGGTGGCAAAGAATAATTGAAGAAATAAATTTAGTTTATGTAGCGATTGCTCGAGCTGTTAAAAATGTTCATATAGATCACCCAAACCTTATCGAATTATTTGATGATGATATAGCCACAATTGATAATAAAATTAGGTGCAGAATCAAAGTGGAAGCAGAAACGGTTAAAGAAGAAAAAAATATTTCATTTGAAGATGTTTGGTCGCTAAATAATTTTAATGCTAGAGCTAATGTTAACAGAACTGAAGTTAATTCCTCTTGTCCTCGTTGCGGTGCTAGAATGAGAATAAAAAATGGACGCTACGGCCCCTTTTTGGGATGCGTTAATTACCCCAAATGTAGATATACTTGTAATACAAATGAGCACAATAGCAATAATGAAGATGAAAATGAAGATAATGATTATGCCGAGGTGGATTATGATGAATATGAGGATGATGAGGATACATATGAAAATAGAGTAGCACGAGCAGAAGAGATGGATGAAGATGAATATGAATATTTTTTTGATCCATCAGAAGAACATGATCGTAGTTCCGACCTTGAAGATTATAATAGTGACGGTGTTTATGTTGATGATGATTCGCTTGATGACGATTCTGTGGGGGATTATTTTGACAATGAATACGAACGAGGCGGGGCAAAACGATATGAGTAGAATTAAACCATTGGTTTATATCTAATTTATAATATAAAGAGATTACTATGGAGGTTTATATCAATAAATAATTTTTAAATAACATGCCCACCCAAATCCAGCCGGCTTTAGTCGGCATTGTGCCAAGAAAAGAACTTTGGCCAATAATTCAAAAAGAAAAATGGTATCATATACCGGTTAAATCAGCTCCTAAAAATATTCCTTTTGTAGAATACTTGGCTTTTTACTTCCCGGGCTGTTTTAATAAAAAATACCAGCATCAAGTTAATTACTATTCCAAAGTTTTAAAAATGGACACATTAAAAAGAATCCAGCTTTTCCCCAATGAAACAAAACATAAAAACGCCGATAAAAATTATTATCAATTACATTTAGAAAAAATTAGAACATTACCACATTCAATCCCAAGTAAAAAATGGAGAAGGATTATTCACATCCCAACCAGTAGACAAAAGCTATTTACCGCCAAGGAGGTAAATGATTTGTGGGACACCAGCCCATTAGAAGAAAAAATGTATCAAGCCCTAAAAAGACAGCGGATAGCGGCTGAAAGGCAATTTTATATAACAGTTGGCGGTAAAGAATATTATTTAGACTTTGGCATATTTTGTCGTAAGGGCAAAATTGATGTTGAATGTGATGGAGAAAAATACCATATTTTGCCAGAAGCCCTAACCAAGGATAGACAGCGGAACAATCAACTCACCAGTTTTGGCTGGCAAGTTTTAAGATTTTCCGGTAAAGAGATTATTCGCGACATTAAAGGATGCATAAATATAATTAGCAAAACTATTTATAACTTGGGCGGTTTGTATGATATTGATTTATCGCGCAAGTTGCATATAGGCAAATTTTAAATATCTATTTTATCGTTTCCCCTACCTGTGTATAACTTCTAATATAGATTACAAAATTTCTACAATTATTTTTAAAAATCTAACATTTTACTCTAAAAATCATAGTTTTTACTTATTTGCAATATTACTTAATTATAGAAATTGTCTTGACAATATGGTATAATGTAGATAAGATAAAATTTATTAATTATTATTAAATTATTATTAAAAATGAGTAAAACTATAAAAACAATCCATAATTTAGAGACAAGAGGTAGGGTTACAAACGAACAAGCAAAAATATTAACCACAATTTCAGGTAATGTAGAAAAAAACATGGTTAAAAGCAAAAGACCATCTATTTATTACCGAGCAGTTAACGGTAGAGATTTAGCTGTTTGTATGGTTATTGATGATTATGATTCTAAAGTAGAAGATAAAATTTATGGATTACAATCAAGAGTAATCTCTAAGTATAAAGATAATGAAATTGATTTTAGATTAACCCCTAAGCATAAAAGAGCTGAAAGCAAAATCGTTCCGAGGGGCTATCAAAAATTAGCGATTGCATAAATGTCATCTTCAAAAGCAAGGTCTTATCCTTTTAAACAATCAGAGCATTTAGATAAAGCACGAAAAAATGAACAGTTAGCTCGTGCTTTTTTTGATTTAGAGTCGCCTTGTTGTGATTGGATTATCACTATTTGTTTTTATTCAGCAATACATTATATTTATTCAAAGCTACCAATAAATTATATACAAAATAGCCATTATCATTTAGAAGAAGAGATTGTTAAACATTTTCCTAGAACTGGAATATATAAACTTTTTAAATCTTTAAAAGATAAAAGTGAAGATATGAGATATTATCCTTATTCAGCTAATTTGTTTAAAAACGATAGACAATTTTGTAGTTATAGATTTAAAGAGCTAGAAAAAATAAAAAAAATATTAAAAATATAGTTGATTTTGGATTTGAAAAATTTTTAATTCTTCTTTAATCGCTCTCCAATCAATAGTTCTAAACGCTTCCCTAAGTCCGAGCATTGAGATTAAAAATATTTTAATGACATTCTTTTGTCGGACTATTTATTTTTTTCAAAAGTATTGTATGATAAAATTGTTACATAATAAAATATAATTTTTAATATATGCCTCAAAATTCAACCAATAATAATAAACAAACCGTGTCCGACTCCCCTGCTCCCGCTAAGCCCCAAGAAACAGCAGAAGTAAAAAAACAGGCAACCGCTGAAATACCAAAG
>JAYEOU010000106.1:0-10219 GCA_034723335.1 Patescibacteria group bacterium | reverse complement strand
GTAGATTTGAATATCATTCGTAGATTTGAATATCATTCGTAGATTTGAATATCATTCGTAGATTTGAATATCATTTGTAGATTTGAATATCATTCGTAGATTTGAATATCATTCGTAGATTTGAATATCATTCGTAGATTTGAATATCATTTGTAGATTTGAGTGTTATTCATCGCCAATCATACAAAACAGTTTCAGCAACATATTTATGTTCGCCTCCTTTTTTTTCTTTCCATTCCACAATACAAGAAACAACAGTTGACGAGGCTAAATGATTATTCTCTGTTTGGATAATACGGCTAAAACCGCTGTCAGCGCTGCCGCTGTGCAAATAATAATCAGTGTCAATCTTTAAACTGGAACTATCTACACTGGTCATTCCATCAAAATCAATTGCAAATAATTTACTTCCATCTTCTTCCGCAATGGATGAAAATGCCCAAATGGCGGGAGTGGCCAGCCAATTTTCATCCCTGACATTCCTTATTAATTCTAATCCTTCCTGCGCCAACTGTGAAGCTATTAAAGCATTCTTATTAATATATTGCGCCTGTATATTCTGAACGATTAAAGACAATATGCCGGTTAATCCTACGGCAATTATAAATATGACAGCGATCACTTCAATAATTGAAAAACCTGGTTGTTTCTTGAAAAAATTAAACATACTTTGACAGCGCATTATTGCGCCCAGGGCACTGTCAAATATTCATGCCTGACAGCGCCTTGGGCGCTTACTTATGGACTAATCAGCCAGACTGATCAGTCCAAAAAAATTAACCTTAATAGTTATGGTTGAATTTCCAGCGCTTTCTATTAACTCAATTAATACTTTATCATCATCCTCTCCATTAATATAAGTTATTGGGTCAGGCGGCAAAAAAGTAATGGAAAGATTGTTTTGCTCTCCTGCCTTGTCAGAATAAATACTATTTATTTTAATTCCCGGGGGCAAATCAATTTGTTTACTTTTTTCAAAAACATCAGTATAACTTTGGTTCCCGTCAATATCAGCAAAAATAATATAACTATCAGGAGCAGTTGTGTCAAAATACGCGCCCCAGCCACCCGGCGAAGCGCTGCCATTAAATTCTGCTGATCCTAAACTATTATTCTGGGTTAACCTAATATCACTTATCACTTTTTGCGCTGTCATTCTTAACTCAGATCGTTTGTTAGTGGAATGATAATCAGCTAAAAATAGTCCGGAAATTAAAGTAATAATAAAAATACTAACAAGCAATTCTATTAAAGTAAAGCCTATTTGATTTCTTGATTTTTTGATTAAAAACAACATAATAAAAGCGTAAATTAAAACACGAAAACACAGAAAACACAAAAAACACAAAAATAAATTAAAATTCAAAAACATTTTTGCGTTTAGGCCAAAAGCCGTTTTGTATATTTGTGGGAATTATCGCACTTTACACTCCTTAACATATTTCCTGCCTATCTCACGCATCTCCTCCAATTCTTTCGCGCTATACGGCTTAACTTTTTCCATTTTTCTATTAACCAAATCCGTATTACTTTTAAACTGCTGCAAATACCACTTACCCGCGCCTTTAATTATCTTGCCGATTTCTTCAATATCATTCTTATTTAACAATTCAGGAACAACCGTTGTTCTAAATTCGTAAGGCAAACCGCTCTCTATTATTATTTTAACACTTTTTTTTATTTTATTAAAATCCACTGGCCTGCCAGCTACTTTTTTATATTTATCTCTTGGCGCTTTAATGTCCATAGCGATATAATTAATCAATTTTTTTTCTATTATTTTTTTGACCATCTCTGGATTAGAGCCATTGGTATCTAATTTAATTAAAAAATTTAGTTGCTTAATTTTAATGATAAAATCTGGTAGATCTTTATGTATGGTTGGCTCGCCACCGGTGATAACCACAGCATCTAATTTGCCGGATCTTTTCTTTAAAAATACAAAAAGATCATCCTCATTAATTAGGAGATGATGATCTTTTTGCGGCACGACAATAAGCATGGGATTGTAGCAAAATGGGCATTTTAAATTACATCCTTGAGTGAATATAATAGCAGATAAATGATCCGGATAATCAAGCAGGCTAAATTTTTGCAAACCTCCAATAATCATCGCTATTATTTATTAATCTTAAATATTTTGCGATCAAAATACTCGGCCTGTTTGCCGTCATTCCACTGTTGGATAGGGCGCAAGTAGCCAACTACTCTGGAGTAAACTTCGCAAGGCTGTCTTTTTGTTTTAATTGGACTCATATTTTTTAGAATTTAGTCCGCCAGCTGGCGGATAAAAATTAAGGGCTTATATTTAAATATTTATACGCTATAAAACCTTAATGTTTCAATTTTTGACTCTTAATTTTTAAATTTTTGTTTATTATTATCACTAAAATTTTTTATTCACATTCTTAATTCTTAATTCTTAATTCTTAATTTTAACTCTATACCGTCACCTCGGCGATATTTTTCTCAGTTTCAGAGCTATCGCCACTATAGCCGATTTCTTCATCGCATTTAGGGCAAAAAAAATGTTCGCCGGCAATATAGCCATGTTTTGGGCAAATAGAAAACGTCGGCGTAATGGTAAAATAAGGCAAACGATGTTTCTCCGCAATTCTCTTAACTAACTTTTTCACTGCTTCGGCTGAAGGTAAAGCTTCGCCAACAAAAGCATGCAAGACCGTACCGCCAGTATATCTGCACTGAATTTTATCTTGTAAATCCAGAGCTTCAAATAAATCATCAGTCCAGTTAACCGGCAATTGAGTGGAGTTAGTATAATAAGGCGAAGCCTTGCCTGCTTGCGCCGCTGTTTCATTAGCCACTATAATGCCAGTAAATTTGTCTTTATCAATTTTAGCCAATCTTCTGGCAACTCCTTCGGCAGGTGTTGCTTCTAAATTGTATAAATGATTGGTTTTTCCTTGAAAATCCAAAATTTTATCTCGCATAAAATCCATTGCTTCAATAGTAAATTTACTTCCGGCCTTAGAGGCAATTGTATCTTTAATAGGAGTAAAATTAAGCAAAGCTTCGTTCATGCCAATCACGCCAATAGTAGAAAAATGATTTTGCCAATAACCGCCAAAACGTTGTTTGACTCCGGCTAAATAATGCCGGGCATAAGGATAAAGCCCCTTATTAGTTAAATCCTCTATGGCCTGCCTTTTAATTTCTAAACTTTCTTGGGCGACTTGCATTAAATTAGCCAAATTATTAAAAAATTCTTCTTTAGTTTTAGATAAATAACCAATCCTTGGCAAATTAATAGTTACTACGCCGACCGAACCGGTTAAAGGATTAGCCGCAAATAAACCGCCGCCGCGGCGTTTAAGCTCTCTGTTATCTAAGCGAAGCCTGCAACACATGCTTCTGGCATCATCCGGTTTCATGTCTGAATTAATAAAATTAGAGAAATATGGAATGCCGTATTTAGCGGTCATTTCAAAAACTTTTTCAGCCACAGGAGAATCCCATGCAAAATCCTTTGTAATATTATAAGTTGGGATAGGAAAAGTAAACACTCTTCCTTTCGCGTCGCCTTCCATCATTAATTCAGTAAATGCCGAATTAAATATATCCATTTCCTCCTGAAAATCTTTATATTTTTCTTTTTGCACCTCGCCGCCAATAATTACATTTTCTTCGCCAACAGCTTTACCAGGCGTTAAGTCCATGGTTATGTTTGTAAAAGGAGTCTGAAACCCTACTCTAGTCGGCACATTTATATTAAACAAAAATTCCTGCAATGCCTGCTTTACTTCCTGATAATTTAAATTATCATGCCTGATAAATGGAGCTAAATAAGTATCAAAATTGGAAAAAGCTTCCGCGCCAGCCACCTCGCCTTGCAAGGTATAGAAAAAATTAATAATCTGGCCCAAGGCTGTACGTAAATGCTTGGCCGGTTTGGATTCAATTTTACCTGCAACACCGCAAAAACCTTGAATTAATAAATCTTTTAAATCCCAGCCCGCGCAATAAGGGGCCAATAGCTGTAAATCATGAATATGTAAATCTCCGTTTTTATGAGCTTCTCTAATATTGGAAGTATAAACTCTATTAAGCCAATAGTTAGAAGAAATAGCCGAAGAAATATGATTATTAAGGCCCTGCAAGCTATAACTCATATTAGAATTTTCTTTAACCCGCCAATCGGATTTCTGCAAATACCCCTGCATTAAATCATTAGAATTAATCATTAAGTTCATCTCGCGCAACCTTGCTCTTTGATCGCGATAGAGTATGTATACCTTAGCAATTTTAATGCGCCTGTTTTTAATTAAAGTCTCCTCAACAACATCTTGTATCTCCTCAACAGCGGGAATGCTTCTGGCATGAAATTTTTCATTCAAAATTTTAACGACCTTGCCGCTTAAACCATTAGCTAATTTTTTATCTAATACGCCGGCTGCTTCACCGGCTTTTAGTATAGCGTCTGTAATCTTCCCTGGATTAAAATTAACAATTTCACCGGATCGTTTTCTAATTTTAGTTATTTTATTATCTTGCATGGGACTAAAACTCAAAATGCAAAATGCAAAATGCAAAATGCAAAATGCAAAATCGTGATTATTTTAATTCAATTTTGAATTTTAAGCTGTATTTTTGAGTTTTGCACTTTAAATTTTGAGCTTATTTTTTTATAAAATATTTATTTTTTCTTTTTCGCCGCTCTGTTCTTGCTGCCTCTCTTACTCCGTAACAATTTGTTCAGCTCCCGCCTGAAAGTCTGCGCGTCTTTAAATGACTGATAAACACTGGCAAAACGGATATAAGCTACCTGATCCATTCTCTTAAGATATTTCATCACCACTTGCCCGATTTGAGCGCTCGTTATCTCATTTTGGCGCATGGTCTGCAGGTCGCGTTCAATTAAATTAATCAATTTTTTAAATTTATCCCCGGTAATAGGCCGCTTTTCCAAAGCCCTGCGCAAACCCTTAGTCATTTTATCGCGGCTGTAAACCTCTTTATGGCCGTCCCGCTTAACAATCGTCAAATCTAAAATTTCTACCTCTTCATAAGTTGAAAATCTAAAACCGCACTTAAGACATTCTCTCCGACGGCGGATTGAAAGCCCGTCACTAGCCACGCGCGAATCAATGACTTTAGTATCTTGATAATAGCAGACTGGACACTTCATATTAAATATAATGCGAATGCCGCGAATTTATATGTTCACCCCGATAGATATTAACTTTAAAAGGTATCGCTATACGCTATATAAAAATTTAGTAGATAATTTTATTATCTAACGGGGCAGATACTGCAAATATTTTTATGCGAATTATTTAATTTGCATTATTCGTTCCGCCAGCTGACCCCGCCACTCGCGAGCAGCGGGGCTGGCGGATTGTAAATTTACATTATAATTCAAATAAAAAAGCGCCTGTGGGGATACAAAAACGCTGATTTTAGAGGTGCCTTGACTTAACTCCTTATAAAATTCACCTCCCCGTTAGAAATAACATTCCGCAACTTGCCGCAACTAAATTATAATTCAGAACAATTCCCGCAAGCATTAATTCACCACGGGATTTTCTAACGGGATTTACCATATCTTGTATTATCTATTTACATTATACCACAACATATAGTGTTGTCAAGGAAAATAAGTTTGGCTAATCTTAGAGTATTATTAAAACAATTTTAATAAATTTACTTATTATAAATTTTAAAAATAAAAAACTGTGGATAAACAGCTTTACTGTGGACAACTTTGCCTTTTTCTTTGTTAAATTTAATTATTATAATATATCATGCGCCGTTTGAACGAATATGAGTCGAATTTTTATATAAAGACCATAGCCAAAGATATATTGTTATATTATTCTAAATTATGTAAATTTTTTATTTTATCTGATTTTTTTTGAATTAAGAAATGCCATTTTTTTGTAATTTAAAGTAACTTTACTAAATTGACTTATAAAAATGCGCAATCAAAATAATCTTCAATCGCGCATTTATATTAAACTCCCAATTACCAAATTTCAAATTTCCAAATTCGCATGTGCCCCATTTGTAGCGGGACTCGCGAAGCGATAACACTACAGCATCTTCTTCCGAATAAACGCTGGAATGCCTATTTCCTCATCCTCTTCTTCAGCCCCTTGCTCGCCTTTTTTTCTGGCTGGCTCTGCCTGGGCCGCCTTAAGAGGTGAAATCTTGCTTTTTTTCTTTCCCGCTTGCTCAAACAAATCCTTTTTTTCCTGCTTTTTCTCTTCTTCGCTTATAAAAGAAGTCGGAGTATAAGGCCTTTCGCTTGCCACGGCTTCACTAACTCCGATTTGTTTACCGTCAAAACCTGTTGCCACCACGGTAATCTTAACTTCATCCTTAAATTTATCGTCTATCACGGCGCCAAAAATAATTTTAGCGTCTTCATCGGCTGATGAGGTTATTACTTTGGCCGCTTCATTAACTTCATGCATGGATAAATTATTTCCGCCGATTATGGTAAATAAAATTCCGCGCGCTCCCTCAATTGACATTTCTAAAAGCGGTGAATTAATCGCCGCTTTAGCCGCCTCAATAGCTTTGTTTTCCCCGCTGGCTTGGCCAATGCCCATTAAAGCGCTGCCTGCGTTAGCCATAACAGCTTTAACATCTGCAAAATCCACATTAATCAGGCCTGGAACGGTAATAAGTTCTGATATGCCTTGCACGCCTTGGCGCAAAATTTCATCAACCACCATAAAGGCGTCCAACAAAGATGTTTTTTTATCAATTACTTGAAGCAATTTATCATTGGGAATAGTAATAATAGTATCAACTTTGTCGGCTAACTCAGACAAGCCCCGTTCAGCAATATTTTTTCTTTGCACTCCTTCAAAAGCAAATGGCTTGGTTACCACTGCCACAGTTAAAGCGCCCAGATCGCGGGCCAATTCCGCAATAATCGGCGAAGCGCCGGTGCCAGTGCCGCCGCCCAGACCGCAGGTAACAAAAACCATGTCAGCGTCTTTTAAAATATCCCTAATTTCATTTTGCGCTTCTTCAGCCGATTGTTTGCCTAATTCAGAATTCATACCCGAGCCCAAGCCGCGAGTAATTGTTTTGCCGATATGCAGTTTTTTAGTCGCTTTATTATAATGCAGGGCCTGAACATCAGTATTAATGGCAATAAATTCAACGCCCTTAATGCCGCATTCAATCATGCGATTAATCGCGCTGCCGCCTGACCCTCCTATACCGATTACTTTTATTTTAGCAAAAGTTTCTACTGCTGGTTTTACTTCAGCCATATGTTATTTTAGATTTTAGATTGTAGATTTATTTTTCACAAAATCAAAAATCTAATTTCAAAAATCTTATAAATTTTTACACTACTCATCTTTATTTAAATAATATATTATTATGTAAAAAAGGTCAATACTTTACAAGCTGTTAAATTTTACAGCTGAACAAAATTTTTATACACCTATTAAATCTACAATCTAAAATCTAAAATCTAAAATCCTTCACGGCATCAGGGACGAAAACCACTTTTTTACTGTTTCAACGCTTTTGTTAATAGCCGCTCCGCCGGACCACGGCAGATTAAAACTGGCTTTGCGCTGGCTCAACTGATTGCCCCAGACAACTAAGCCCAAACTAGCTAAAAAATTAGTATTATTAACTTTATCAATCGCCGTAGCAACGCTTTTGTTAGCGCCTAAACAGACCGGCAAGCGCAATTCTTTTTTAGCCTGTTCAACCAAACTGTCTAATCTCGCGCCGCCGCCAATTAAAAAAATTCCCGCTGGCAGCATGCCTGAACGATCAACTTTTTCAAATTCATCATCAATCTTCTTAAAAATTTCTTCAACCCGCGCTTCAATAATTTCTGCTAGATATTTTCGCGATATTATCATATTTTCTTCTGCCACCTCTTCGTCTGTCGCTAAATCACTAATATCCACTTCATCTTTCTTATTAAATCTGCTGGAATCCGCGCTGCCGTACTCTATTTTAATCCGTTCAGCTAAATCAATCGGGCAACGCAAGCCAATGGCCACATCAGCGGTAATATGTTCAGAACCAATTGGTAAAACAGCAACATGAAGCAATTCCCCCTCTTCAAATACCGCTAAACTGGTGGTTGCCGAACCAATGTTAACTAAGCACGCGCCCAACTCTTTTTGTTTAGGTTCTATAATCGCTTCTGCGGCCGCCAAAGGAGAAAGCACCAAATCTTCAATATCCAAACCGGTGCGGTAGATTGCTTTGGTTAAATTTTTAACTTGGCTGGATAATCCTTGAATAATCAATGTTTCCACCTCTAATCTAACTCCTGTCATGCCAAGCGGATCTTTAATGTCTATTTGGTTGTCCACTGTAAATTTAACTGGAATAACATGTAAAATTTCATAATTCGGAGGCACTGATAAAGCTTGAGCGGCTTCAATCGCGCGCTCAAGATCATCTTCAGTGATCTCGCCGTTATTCTTGCTTATAGCCACTACTCCATGGCTTTTTTCGCATTTAATATTCGGGCTGCTAATGCCGACCCAAACTTTGTTAATCGGCACGCCTATCAATCGCTCTGCTTTTTCCACACAAGCCGAAATAGAAGAAGTAGCGTCTTCAATGCTGTTAATTACTCCTTTGCTAATGCCTTTGGACGGCGTTTCTACGGCGCCAATGATTTGCAATTGCTCTCCGGATTCATTATTAACTCTTCGCCCTACTGCCAATCTTATGGCGGTTGAACCTATGTCTAAACCGGCAATTATGCTGTCTTTCATAAAATTAAGAATTACGAATTAAGAATTACGAATTAAGAATGTAAAAAATACCTTAATTCGTAATTCTTAATTCTTGATTCTTTTTTATAACTTTAATAATCTTACAAAATACGGTCCTAAAATCATTATACCAATAATTACAGCAATAAGCGAGGCCAGCATTACGGCCGCTGCCATAATATCTTTTATTTCTTTAATATAACTATTAATTCTGGGCTTTAAAACATCAGTTGTCCGCTCTATGGCGCTGTTGATTATTTCCGTTAAAATCACTAAGCCGATTACTAAAACAAGCAAACACCATTCAAAGCGGCTAACTTGAAAAACTAAAGCTAAAAATATTACTGCCAAAGCCGCTAAACTTTGAATCTGCAAATTTTGTTCTTCTTTAAAGGTTTTAACCAATCCCTTAACAGCGTAACTAAAACTTTTTGTTAATCTTGTTATCCTAATCATAAAAATTTATGAAAATTTTAAATTATCCCGTTACTATATTCATATTTAAGGGCTGGTGACGAGAGCCATTTCTACTGCAATTTCCATATTTCGGTAAATTTCTTTTAAAAATTTCCTCAAAATTTTCAAATTTCGCGGAATTTATCCCGTTGGATAATGGGACGGCTTATTACGCGACAGGTCTAATATTTCCGCTAATGATAAAAAATAAAAATTATTTTTTGTTAGAATTTTCTTTTTTTCTTTTGTTAATCTTTCAACAGTAAAAATATAATAAATTTTTTTATAATTTTTTAATTTAGTGATTAATCCGCTTTTTTGAATCAAATCACTAATTAATTTTTGATTTATTTGATTAACATTCAACTTACATTCACCGATTAATGCCATGTTATTTTTTTTGTCCACTGCTATTATATCTATTTCCTTGTTATCGCCGGCTGCATCAGGCCTTTTCCAAAAAGAACCGATTTGCTCAAAGTTAAAAATACTATTTTTACTGTTGTTCTGCTCTATTAAATAATCCTTGATTAAATTTTCAAAAGTAAAGCCCAAATAATTATCCAAATCCTTTATGATATAATTGAACAAGCCAGGCCAATTTTTTATTTCAATTAAATAATTTTTTTTATAAACATAACGAAACCAAAAAGATAAAAATTCATCTTTGATTTTATACAAACTTAATTTAGAGCTTGATTTTTTTTCTAAAACAGGAGTCTTTCTTTCTATAATTTCATAAAAATCTTCAAGTGTTTTTAAAAATGCGCCTATAGAATCTATATTTATGCCGGTATAATTATGAATTTCATTTTTAGTTGTTCTGCCTATAGCAATAGCGGTTAAAATGGAAAAATATTTCTCATAAGCTTTGCCGAATTCCTCAATTAATATATTCTTGCCTTCTTTAATTAAAGACGCGCCTTCTTCACAGAATAATTTTTTAATAACAAATTTTATATCTTTGCCTGCTAAATCATTATCATTTATCAGCTCAAAATATTTTGGCATGCCGTTAAAAAGCGAGTAAACAA
>JAYEOU010000105.1:0-2031 GCA_034723335.1 Patescibacteria group bacterium | reverse complement strand
CTAAATAAGTTTATACTATAAACCATATCATATTTTAAATAACTCTACATTTTTTTATAATGAGGAGTTTTAATTCCATTTTTTTCTAGAAAATTTTTTAGCTTTTGAATATCGAAAACAAAATCCTATATCTGAGGTTTTTATAATTTTTTATAAAGGGGGAAATCAAACCTTAAACTCATCTAAATTTTTTAATAACAAGGAAGGGGAGTTTTAATTCCATTTTTTTCTAGAAAATTTTTTATAATTTTTTATAAAGGGGGGTTTTATATTTCAGATTTTACAAAAAAAATCACTCATAAATTGGAACCCTAATCATTATATTTAGGGGAGTTTTTTTATAATTTTTTATAAAGGGGAGTTTTATATTTCAGATTTTACAAAAAAAATCACTCATAAATTGGGGATGTTGCACCCCCACCCCTATTTGGGGGTACCCCTTGGGGGGAGGGGTAACGGGGGGATACGTACCTGTGTCCGGGGTGGGTTAATTTATAATCATTCTAAATTGGTTATTTATATTTATTCTAAATAGATGTTTATTTTTTTCATGGTGTTGTTTTTTTGTGGGTCCATAATTCTAATACAAATATATAAAAAGATATTGATATAATAATAAAAAAAGTAATTATTTTTAATATTTGATTTAAGCCCTATTTTAGGGGTGATTAATTTATATATGTATACTAACATCATTTTAATATTTAACTTTAAATTACCCCTATAGGATGTAAAAAAACCTCACCTTTAAAGGTGAGGTTTAAATATAGTGAAGTTTAATTTTTAGCTCTGCATTTCT
This sequence comes from Patescibacteria group bacterium, assembly GCA_034723335.1. Lineage (GTDB taxonomy): Bacteria > Patescibacteriota > Patescibacteriia > Patescibacteriales > VMTK01 > DAOWHZ01. The sequence continues at coordinate 1,232 of JAYEOU010000105.1, read as the reverse complement.
AGCAATGTTTCAAATACTTTGGAATCTTTTGCTCTCCTAACTTCAGGTGTTTTTTTGTTCAGTGTGTCATCATTCAAATATTGGTTGATCGAATTGTAAATAAGAAAGTCATTAACTTTATTATCATACAAATGCTTTTCACTGTCAATAACATTTTTTACGTAGTCCATTGTTGAAAATTTACTGTTATCAACATTCACAATATTTGAGGCGTTTAATACTTCAACAATTCGATCTTCCCATTTTTCAACGACGTTACCAGCGAGTTGATCGAAAGTTCCACCGATTGCAAGGTTAATTTGGGTTCTGTTATCTGCAAAATATTTAATTGTTTTATTTAATTTAATAAATGAATTTTTAATACTGGATGTATGTTTTCCAGAAATTTCCAAATTATATTTTTTTAGTTCATTTACTGGTAAAATCAAACCATTGGAACAGATCATACGATAATAACCAAAAACAATAAGGTATTTTGTTAAACCGTTGTACGAGTGTTGAACACTGATTCGAGGTTTAATAATATCACCTGATTTACCTACATTATACGCAAGTTCCTGATCTTCTAAAACATAGTCAGCATAAAAACGTGCGTTATTAATTGATTGATAATTCTCTGTAAATTGCATACCATTGTCGATTAAAACCTGACGAATGTTAGGGAAAATTGTGGAATTGGGCACTAGTTCATATCTATTGGAACATGCGTTTAAAATTGTTTGCTGACCGTCAATTGTGCCCACTATTAATTTAGAATAGTCACTATTTGCAGGAATACCAGTAAATTCTTCGGTATCTACCATTTCAACGTCAAATAAAAGATCTGAAAGTGTTGCTTGATTATTCATAATAATAAAATTTAAAGTTTAACAATTGATTTTTTTTGGTTGTGTTTATTGGGTTATTCGTTTTTAATTAAAAAAGGTTACAAAAATGGATAAGTTTTTTTTATTAAAAATCACTTATTTTTTTAAACCCCTGTTTTTATGGTACTTAGGGGTGATTATTTTTTATGGATTAGTGCGAATATATTTATTTATATAGATATCAGGATAATTTATATAAAAAAAAATATATGTAAGATGGAGTCTACTCTTCCAGCAAAAAAAAAGTTTGCTTCGCCCGTATTAGTTGAAATACATATTTGTGTACGTGGGGGGAGTTTCAAAGGTTACGTTTTTTATTGTTTTATTTTTTGTTTAGAATGGTTCCATATAACAAAATATATTTAA
>JAYEOU010000104.1:0-2031 GCA_034723335.1 Patescibacteria group bacterium | reverse complement strand
ATTTTGGTTATAATATTTATTGTAGATTTCCTGACGTTGAATGGGTGTCAGGCGAGCCCCTTTGTGTATAGTCATAATGCTGTTTATATTACCTCAAAACTGTAAACAACGCTATGATTTCTTACAAATTAAATCATATAATGGTATTATTCTAAATTTTCCTTTTTTGTCATCCCGAACTCGCTTGCGAGTGAGGGATCTATAACTGTGGTTCATAGCTTTTATCACGGCCATAGATCCCTCCCCCGCCCTTCGCGAAGAGCGGGGGAGGGATTGTAGATGTTTACTAATTCGCTGACAGATTTTAGTGTAAATCCTACCTTTGTCATTCCTGAAAATTTTGGAGCGGATGCGGAAAAATTTATCAGGAATCCAGAGGTTAGCAATAGAAATGAGAATTTAAATATATAATTATTAGCCGTAAAAACAATTAATAATAATTCGCATTAATATCGTCTCCTCCTGGATTCCTGGTCGCGCTCTTTTCGCTTCGCTTCAGTCGCTTGCCAGGAATGACAATTAAGTGTAAATCCGTCAACGAATTATCTAACATCTACAGGAATGACAAAAAGAATGGGCAAATTTAGAATATGACTGCTATATACCAAATTTTGAGTAATATTCAAAGTATGAGCACTATATAACAATATAACCTTATGTTTCAAAAATTAAAATTAATTCCCCTCATCTCACTAATCATCATCCTGCCCGGCTTTGGCCTAAGATGCGTGTCAAAAAAAGTCCAGGAAAGCATGAAGCCAATTACCATAAATTATTGGCGTGTTTGGGACGGTCCTGACGCTTTTGAAGAGATTATAAATAATTATAAACAGCTGCATCCATTTATTACCATCAACTACCGCAAACTGCGCTACGATGAATATGAACAGGCATTATTGGACGCTCTGGCTGAAGACAAGGGGCCGGATATTTTTTCAATTCATAATACATGGATCAAAAAATATCAAAGCAAAATAAAGCCCATGCCGCCTGAAATTACCATGGCTTATCCAATAGTTAAAGGCAAGCTTAAAAAAGAAATTATACCCGAACTGCGCGCGGCTAAAAGCATTACTTTAAAAGAAATAAAAAATAATTTTGTTGACGTGGTATATAATGATACGGTAATAAAAGTCATGGATGCAAAAACCAAAAAAATCAAAGAAAAAATCTTTGCCCTGCCTTTATCTGTTGATACTTTGTCCATGTATTATAACAAGGACTTGCTGAATAACGCAGGCATAGCAGAGCCGCCGGCTTATTGGAACAGAACATTCCAACAAGGTGTTAAAAAATTAACCAAGCAAGATACCAAAGGACAAATCATCCAGTCCGGCGCCGGCTTGGGCGGCAGTACTAACATTGCGCGATATAGTGATATCTTGTCTGTTTTAATGATGCAAAACGGCGCTCAAATGATTGATGAATCAGATAATATAATGTTTCATAAAATTCCAGCCGCATTAAAAAAACAAGGATACAACCCGGGATTGGAAGCTTTGCGTTTTTATTGTGATTTCGCCAATCATGCCAAGGAAGTTTATTGCTGGAACAATAATTTAGATAATTCTTTAGATTTATTTATTCAAGGCAAATTAGCTTTAATGTTCGGCTATTCTTATCAGTTGCCGACAATAAAAGCCCGCGCGCCTAAACTGAATTTTTCTATTGCCAAACTGCCGCAAATTGAAGACAATGCGCAAAATATAAACTTTGCCAATTATTGGGCAGAAACTGTTTCAAACAAGAGCAAATACACTGATGAAGCATGGGATTTTATCCAATTTGCTACCCGAGCCGAACAAGTTAAAACATATTTAGAAAAAACTAAAAAGCCAACCGCTCTGCGTTCATTGGTTAACGAGCAGATTGATGATATGAATATTGGCATTTTTGCCGAACAGGTTTTAACCGCTAAAAGCTGGTACAGGGGAGCTGATTTTAACGCGGTTGAGTTAATTATAGGTGAAATGATTGATGATGTTACGGCTGAAAAGGATAAAATGGAAAATATTATTAGCTTAGGCGCGA
>JAYEOU010000103.1:0-10495 GCA_034723335.1 Patescibacteria group bacterium | reverse complement strand
AACGTTTGCGCGCCTCCAAATGCCGGGCAATATTATAATAAATGAATTTTTGCCAAACCCGGAAGGCGCTGATGCAGAAGGGGAGTTTATTGAATTATATAATCAAGGCGGCGCGCAAGTTAATTTAATAAACTGGAAAGTTGATGACAGCGAAGCAGGCAGCAAGCCATACGTTTTTGATTTTGATTTGTGGCTTGGCAGTGAGATGTATTATGTATTAAATAGGGAAGAAAGCGGTTTGGCTTTAAACAATACAACGGACGCGGCCCGTTTGTTTAATAATTTTGATGAATTGGTTGAAGAAATTAAATATGAGCAAGCTGTTGAAGGCGAGGCCTACGCGCGCGGCAAAAACGGGAAATGGTTTTGGACAACTGTTTTAACTCCAGGCGAGGAAAATATTATATCAGTGGCAGACAGTAATGGATCAAAAGTAATTGTAAAATCTGTAAATTATAATAAAAATGCTAAAAAAGAAAAGCAGATTATTAAAACAACTCTGGAAAAAATTCATGAATGCGAAATTGGCGATACAGTTAAAGTGGCTGGCGCTGTTGCTGTTAAGCCGGGAGTTTTAGGATCGCAGTATTTTTATATTGTTACACTCGCCCCCAACTCCTCTCCTGCTCGTTCTTCACGAGAGATGGAAGTTAAGGAAATAAAAAAGGTGGCTTCAGTTAATTTTATTCCCAGTGGCATAGTTCAGGCCGAGAATAATATAAACGCGCCAGATTCCAATTTAGGAGACTCTGCCGGCATTCAGGTCTATAATTATAAAAAAGATTTTCCCGCATTAAAAATCGGCGATTATATTGAAGTTCAAGGCGAGTTAAGCGTAAGTTCAGGGGAATTGCGGCTGAAAACCAAAACAGCTGATGATTTTAAAATAATTAAGCATGGCGAGCCGCCAAGCGCCAGCAAGGCAAACTGCGGGCAAGTTGATGAAAAATATGTTGGCAGATTAATTACTGTTACGGGCGAAGTAGTAGAGAGAAAAAGTTCTATTGTTTATTTGGATGATGGCACTGACGAAGTTATTGTTTATCTTAAAAAATCAACCGGCATTAAGCCAAAATCCATTAAAGAAGGGGAAATTATTACGGTTACCGGCTTGGTCGGGCGGACAAAAAGCGGCATTAGGATTATGCCTCGTTCAGTTGATGATATTATTAAAAAAGATCCGCAAAGCCATAGTAATAAAATTGGACAGGTGCTAGGAGAAGTGGCAACAAGCGATGTTTGGAAAATTGCGCAACGGGATAAAAAAATAGAGCTATTTCAATATTTGTTAACATTGGCATGCGGGGCGATTATAGTATTGGCCGGATTGTTGGTGAAAATAAAAATAAAAAATAGAAAGCGAGATTTATGAATTTCGTTTTTCAAAAAAATTTATATCAAAAATTACAAAATGTATTAGCGTCTTCTAAAAATATCGTCAGGGGCTTGACGATTTTTTTATTTTATGCTATCGTAATATATCAAACCTTTTAAATTGCGTTTGTTTGGCTGTGTAATATTTTACGCAATCAAGCGAAAAAAAGCGCGAATACTCTCTGTCTCTTTATTGCTTTAAAATAGGTTAAGGCAGTGATGAGGCAGAGAGTATAAAGAGGTTTGTTTCGGACATTGACAATTTAATAAAATTTTAATTTGCCGGATGGCAGAAAGGGAGGATGAGATGGAAATAATAGGAAAAAAATTGTGGGGGTGGTTTATTTTAGCTATTATCACTCTTAGTCTAATTAGTTTTGGTGTTTTAAAAATTGTTTTAGAATGTAGTTGGTTGATTTCAGGGTTGTTTCCATTTGTATTTTTTGTTTTGTTTGTTGTTCTGGCGATAATATTTGGTTGGTCCCAAATTCCACATCGTCATGAATGGATCGTGGAAATATTTGGAGAATATATAGGTAGCCCGCTTAAAGCAGGGTTGTATATTATTTTTCCATATTTCAATTTTGTGAATATAAAAGCGGAAGTATTTATGGGGCAGCAGATGATAGAATTGTTTATGAATGACAGCGTAAAAACCGGATTCGGGAAAGGGCATGTTGATTTTAAGGACTCATCTGCTCCGGTTGACGCTATGTGTTATTTTACTATACATGATTCCAAAAAAGCTGTGTATGAAATTGAGCCCAGCGTCTTATTGGGAGTTGCTGATAAGATGGATGGGGCGATCAGGAGTTACTTGGGAGGATACAACCTAAATGACGCCAATCAGCTGAAAGTGCAATTTCATTTGGAGACAATTTTAAATGGGGTCATAGTAACAACTGAAGCGCCGGCTGCTCCAATAAGAATATCGGCGGAATTCATAGAAAATTCAATAGTAGCTCCGCATTTGTGGCAAGAAATTTGGAACACTTGGGGTGTTTCAATAGATAGTATAGTGGTTTCTGACATAGAGCTGTCCCCAAAACTCATGGAAGCGCGAGAAAAAGAAATAGTTGCTGAGGCTGAGACCAAGGCTGCCGTGCATGAAAGAAAAAAAATCATAATTTTAGCAGAAGGCGAAAAGCAAGCGCTTCAATTAACAGGGGAGGGAATAACTGAACAAATAAAACAATTGGTTCATGCAGGAGTTTCGCACGAAGAAGCTGTTGCGTACCTAACCAATAGAAAAAAATGGGAAAGTATGCAGAAAGCGGGAAAAACCGTCTTAATTGAAGGATCTGACGGTAATATGGCAGGCGCAGGCGCGGCTTTTGCGGCAGGCGCAGGCATAGTTAACAGTGATAATTTATAGGAGGAGGAAAAAATGAAACCTAGTGAAACTATAAAAGTGATTAAAGAAACGGCAGAAAAAAAAGAAATTTCAAAAAAAACTTCAAAGTTTTTTGATTTTTTTTCTCCTGATAGTCCAACTATCAAAAATATCACTTATGTTGTAATTATTATCGCGACTGTTATAATTGCGACATTGACTTTAAACAAATTTTTAGACGCCAATGTTTTGAATAATGGGTGGTATTGGATTATTGTTGGGGCAACAGCAATAATTTGTCTAATCGGCTGGGTGCAGAAAAAAATTCAGATTGAATCCGCTAATACAATTTGTAAAATCGTTTTAGCTATTTCAATTTTAATGCTAATTCTGAATACAATTTGGCCGTGGACAACTTTGTCTGGCTTGAGGGAAAAGTTAGATAAACGCCCAGCTGTTACTACCAAAGTCCAACCAGCATCATGGTCAGATACCCTGTCAATGGACGAAAAAATTGACACCGGACTTGCTGTTAGAAATTATGGCAGTTTTTTAATAACTACCGACAAAGATTTCTATCTAGTCCAAGGTGATGGGAAATGGGGACCAGAACATTTGGTCCTTGTTCAAGGTCCTGTAAGAAACAAACAAATGACCTATTCAATGGGAGGGGGCATCTGGGTAAAAGCAAAACACCCAAATACAAAAGTTGAAATTAGAACTTTATAACAAAACTTGCAATGGTGGCAATACAAATCAGGTATTGCCACCTTTTTTGTTTTCAGATATAATTAAAATATAATAATATTTCTATTAAAAATATGAAACAAATTTTTATCTTCTTAATATTAATGTCTTTATTTGTAGTTACGATTTCTCCTGTTATGGCCCAATCTGGCGGCAACCCACCTGGTGGCAACCCTTCTCCCGTCTCCCTTCCCGACCCTCTTAATCCAGATGGCAAGCCAACCACACATCCCAAACCGGCAGAACTCATTGGCCGTATTATCCACGCGGCTCTTGGTATAGTGGGCTCTATCGCTTTGGCAATGTTTATTTATGGCGGATTTGTTTGGATGACAGCCGCGGGGAGTAGTGAAAAAGTGCAAAAAGGCAAAGATGTTTTGATTTGGGCCGCGCTTGGATTAGTGATTATTTTTTCCGCCTACGCGTTGGTGAAATTTGTAATCCAGGAGGCGATTTTGGGAGGATAGTCATAATGTCTTGACAAATTTATAATTCTTGTATATTATGATAATATACAAGAATATTTTAATTTATGGTAAATTTATCACAAATACAAGGTTTTGATTGGGATGATGGAAATGCAGAAAAAAATTGGGCAAAACATAAAGTTACTCCCGAAGAATGCGAAAAAATATTTAAAAATAAACCATTAAATATTTTTTACGATCAGCAACATTCTCAAAAAGAAAACAGATTCGTTGCTTTTGGCACAATTAACAATAAAAAATTGCTCACGGTAGCTTTTATTATTAGAAATAATAAAATAAGAATTATTTCGGCTCGTAATCAAAGCCGAAAGGAAAGAAAAATATATGCAAAAAATTAAAAAAATACCAAAATTTAAAAACGAAGACGAAGAAAGGGAATTTTGGGCCGTCCATGATGTTACTGATTATTTTGACATGAGCAAGGCCATTGTTAACCCTAAATTCCCAAATCTAAAACTATCCACTAAAACCATCTCTTTGCGGTTGCCTTTGTGCATGCTTGATGATATTAAAATTTTGGCAAACAAAAAAGATGTTCCGTATCAGTCATACATTAAAGTTATGTTGGATCAAAAAATCAGGGAAGAAACAGGCAGGGGTTAATAAAATTGTGAATAACAAAAAAACACGACTTATTAAAGGCCGTGTTTTTTATTTGTGGCTATTTGTTTTTATACTAACAGCGCCGCTCCGATCGCGCCCGCGCGTTCTCCTATCTTGCCTTTTAAAATTTTTATTTTTTTAGCTTCTGGCGAATAGATATATTCACGCATAATTTTTTTCACTTTTGGAAGAAATAAATCGCTTGATTCAACCACTCCGCCGCCGACAATAATTACTTCAGAATCAATTAAATTAACAATGTTGGCAAAAGCAATGCCTAAATCCCTGCCTATTTCTTCAAATATTTTTTCAGCCAAAATATCGCGCTGATAAGTTTCCTCAGCTAAGCCGGCCGGATTTCCTTGAGTTAATTTATGATACGCTTCTTCTAAGCCAACGGCTGTTTCAAAATTGATAACCATTTTATTAAATTCGCCTGCTCCGCCATGAGCGCCTTGATAAATTTCACTGTTATGCCACCAGGCTCCGCCAATACCCGTGCCGATTATTACGCCGTATATATTGCCGTATTTTTGCCCGGCGCCTATTAATGCTTCAGCTCTAAGAAAACAATTAGTGTCATTATCTATTTCTACTGGCAAGCCAACTTTAATTTGCAGTTGATTAGCTATTTTCACCCCGGCAATTATAGGGACATTATTGCAAACTGAAATTTTTTTTTCTTTATAATCCACTGGCCCGGGAACGCCCAAGCCAATGCCTTTAATTTTGATTTTATCCTTTCTTGCCCTGTCAATTAATGGCTCAATTAAAGCGTTTAACATAATTAAAAAATGTTCTGAAGTATCTTGCGGCGTGGCCAATTTATAGTCAGCCGCAACCTTTTCGCCGTCAAAAAGCACAGCGGACATTTTGGTGCCGCCAATATCAATGCCGATGGCGTATTGTTTTGTTGTTTTAGGCATACTTTAAATATCAAATTACAACCCGCTCCGCCGGCTGGCCCGCCCACTGGCGGGCTGGCGGGCTGGCGGATTGACATTTGACATTTAAAACAATTTTTTTGCTTCCTCCCACATTCCATCATCATCATTAATTTCTTTTTCCCAATACCAATATTCAGCTCCCCATAAATAAAATTCTTTAAAACCGGCTTTTCTGGAAAATTCCAGAATTTCCTTAAATTTCCGCAAATTCATTGTCTTATCCCGCTCCTCTTTTGTTAAATTTTGATAAGCGACAGGTCCCCATGGCTCGGCCTGAAGCTCAATTACCATCCATTTGTCAGGAGAAGAAAATAAGCCGGCGATATTTTTTTTAAATCGGAAAAAACCCGGCGCGATTGGATAATGAATATACATTTTTAAATATCGCGAATAAGTATCCCTATACATTGTCGCGCCGAAAATGTCAGCTCGGCGAGCCGCTGGTATCCAAATAGATAATTCGCCTGAATCAGTTATAATGATCGGCCGTGAATCCAAATCGCGCGCTAATGCTATTTCTTTGTCTAAAAAATTTTTATCTAATTTCGGGCAATCGCCAAAATGAGATAAAAAGGGCTCATTCTCAATCTGCCAAGCTACTATTTGCTTTTTATTTTTATATCGCTCAATTGTTATTTTAATATAATTTAATATTTTAGTTTGTCTTTCTTGTTCAGTTAATTGTTTTGTCCATTTTGGGAAATGGCATTCCGGCCATCGGGGCAAACGGCCGCCAATCGCTAAAATTATTTCAACTTGGCGTTGTCCTGCTTGTTTGATTTGCCAATCCAGGTCATCCCAAAAATATTGATTATCAGACGGTTCAATTTCATCCCAATAAGCCGGCAAGCGAATTTTTTTAACTTTTAATTCATCTAATATGGCCAAATAGGTTTTCTGCCAATCAAGATTCAGATCAATCGCTTGTTTTTTAGAAAAGGTTGCGCCGTATTCAAGCTCTTCTTTTTGATAAATATGCCCGCGGCTTAATAAAAATATTAAGAATAAAAAAATAATTAAAATAAAAAATCCTATTTTAATTTTTTTAATTTGAATAAACATAAATATGCTTTATGTTATATGTTTATTGCCAGACTGGTTTTGCTCCTGTTGTCGCAAAAATGATTTTGTTTAAAACAAGATGGGCAATAGCATAAGCCGCTAAAATAATCAATAAGCCGATAATGCCTGCTTTTAACTGATCCTTTGCTTCGCTGATTTTGTCTTCATTGCCGCTGGCAATCATCCATTTATATCCCGCCAGAACAATCAGGGACGTAAAAATAATGCCTAACAGCCCTAAAGATACCGCGATAACGCGAGCCATAATTTCTTGAACGTTTTGCTGAGGCTCATCGCCGCCAGTGCCGTAAGCTTCTTGGCCGATCGTGCCTAATCCCCCGTCTTTAACAGTATCCCATAAATCATCAGCTAAAACAGCTTGCGCAACAACAATTTGCGCCATAAATAAAACAGATAATAGAATGAAACTTAAGAGATGTTTTTTTCCGCCCAAGGCGGATCCGCCTTGGGCGGAAGTATTTTTTTTCATATATTTTGTGTTATAATTATTATATAGATAGCAGACAGCAGACAGCAGACGACAATAAAAAAGATAGATTCAAAATATTTATTGATACTTAATAGATATTTGCTCCTTCCAGTCGCGATATTTGCTCCTCGCTTTTGCTCGGAGCGATATTTAATATCTACTAATATCGCGAGCAAAGCGAGTAAATATCAATAAATATCTATAAGTATCTGTCTTCTGTCGTCTTAATAATTATTATACATAAAATCATTAAAAAATTCAACCATCATGTTACATGTTACGTGTTTTATGTTACATGTTACGAGTTATAAGTGTTATGCGTTTATCTACAAAAGTCGCCTATAATACTATAGTCCAAGTCATAAGCAAAATTATTGCTACTGGCTTAGGGTTAGCAGTGATAGCTATAATGGCGCGCTATCTAGGCAAAGAGGGCTTTGGCCAATATACAATTATTATTACTTTTCTTTCCTTTTTTGCCATTATTGCTGATATGGGATTAACTTTAGTGACTGTGCAGATGATTTCGCGGCCTGGAGTTGATCAAGATAAAATTTTAAGCAACCTTTTTAGTATGCGTCTTATCTCAGCTGTTATTTTTTTGGGTTTGGCGCCTTTAATAATAATTTTTTTTCCTTATGATCCCATTATTAAATTAGGCGTAGCCGTTACTACTTTATCATTCTTTTTTATCGCCTTAAATCAAATTTTAGTCGGCTTGTTTCAAAAAAATTTAAGAATGGATAAGGTTTCTATTGCCGAAGTTGTTAGCAGAATTGTTTTAGTGGCGGGAGTAGCGTTGGTTTGGCGTTTTGATTTAGGATTAATTAATATTATGACTGCGACTGTTGTTGCCAGCGCCGTAAATTTTTTGCTGCATTTTCAATTTTCCCGCAAGTTTGTCCGCATCAAATTGCGTTTTGATTTTATTGTTTGGCGCGCAATTATTAAGCGATCATGGCCATTAGCATTAACCATTATTTTTAATTTGATTTATCTTAAAGCCGACACTTTAATTTTATCTTTAATCAAAAGCCAGTCAGAGGTCGGAATTTACGGAGCGACTTATAAAGTGATTGATGTTTTGATTACTTTTCCATTTATGTTTGCCGGCATTGTTTTGCCCATTATGACCGCTCGCTGGGCAATAGGCGATAAAAGCGGATTTAAAAACGCGATGCAGAAGTCTTATGATGTTATGGTAATTATGGCCTTTCCTTTGGTTATTGGAGCGCAATTTACAGCTAAAAGGATTATGGTTTTAGTAGCTGGCCAGGAATTTGCGTTGTCAGGCCCGATATTGCGAATTTTAATTTTAGCCGCCGGCCTTATTTTTATTGGCTGCGTGTTTGCGCATGGAGTTATTGCCATTAACAAGCAAAGGAAAATGATCGGCGCTTATATTTTTACGGCTGTTACCGCATTGGTTGGCTATTTAATTTTTATACCTGAATATTCTTATTTTGGCGCGGCTTGGGTAGCGATTTACAGTGAAACTGTTGTTGTTATAGCTTCTGTTTATTTGATTTGGAGGTTTACTAAATTTTTGCCAAATTTAGAAATTACCGGCAAATCCTTATTGGCTTCAGCAATTATGGCGGCAGGGCTTTATTTAACCGCTGGATGGAATTTATTTATAGTTTTAAGCTTGGCAGTGATTGTTTATTTTACGGCTCTTTATGTATTAAAAGGAATTAAAAAGCAGGATATAATTGAATTGATGAACCGATAAAATATTGACATTAAGCAGTAATTTTGATAATGTCACACAATAAGGTTTGCCGCGCCAATAGTTCAATGGACCCGCCCAACCGCCTGCGGCGCCAGGCGGGCGCGGTAGAACACCAGCCTTCCCCGCCTGCCAAAGCAAGCCCTCATAGTTCAATGGATAGAACACCAGCCTTCTAAGCTGGTTATGTAGGTTCGATTCCTGCTGAGGGCACTATGATTTGGTTAATTTTTTTAACAGTAATTTTAATAACAATAGCGGCGATAATGGCGGCGCAATTTTTTAATATTATTTTCCGCGGCTTTGCTCCGTTTATTTCTTCAAAACCAGCAGTGATTAAAAGAATTTTAAATGAAATTGATTTTAATGATAACAATCATAATGTTTATGAATTGGGCTGCGGCAAAGCGGGTTTTTTGCGTGTCTTAGAAAAGAAAAAGCCGGCATGGGAATATATTGGCGTGGAGAATTCTTTTTTACCATGGCTGATAGCTAAAATACAAATTAGCTTTAATCATAGCAAGATTAAAATCATAAAAGAAAATTTATTTAAAATTAATTTAGTTGATGCCGACTTGATCTATTGTTATTTAAATGTTGAGATGATGAAGAAGCTGGGAGAGAAATTTAAGCGGGAGTGTAAGAGCGGCGCTAAAATAATAAGTTATGCTTTTATTATACCGAATTTAAAACCGGAGAAAGTTGTTGAGTTGGAAAATGGCGGTAAAATATATTTTTATGTTATTAGAGTGTAGAAAAACTGTTTTATATTATTTTTGCAGAAAAATTAGCTTTATTTTGGTCCTGAACGGCTTTAACGCTGAATTAACGCAGATTTGTACGCTGATAAACGCGGATTATTCTACAGTCTAGTCATATAAAAAATATACAAGTCTATTACTTGGCTTTGCCAAGTTTATGGTGGCTATAGTTCAATGGCAGAACACTTGGTTGTGGTCCAAGATACGAGGGTTCAATTCCCTCTAGCCACCCAAATTAGCAAAAGCAGGGCTTAAAGCCCTGCTTTTTGTTTATTTAGGGGCTGGTGACGAGGACCATTTCTACTGCTCCGCCAGCCGGCGGATTGGTAAATTTTCCTAAAAAAATTTTGGCCTATATTAGCACATAAGCAAAAATTTTTTAAAAAAAATTTCCTCAAAATCTGAAAATTTCGCTACGAAAGCGCCCTCGTCACCAGCCCCTATTTAAAAAAATTTACTGGACCTAACCCTATAAGCTCATTTTGTAATTTTTGTCTTTCTTTATATTGATTTATCGGGAAAATTAAGGTAATGTATGTAATAAGTAGTAATATAACTAAATCACCAAATTTTATGGGTCGTTCAACAGTGCATTATACTGACAATAAAACTAATAATATTTTAAAAGCGCTACATAACAAGTTGCGTCCTGCTGGCACGCCTGTTCAGCGGGTTGAATATATTATTGAGCTGTTGCTTTTGAGAATCTTTGAAGTTAAGGTTAAAAGAGACGACGAATTTAAATCTCTTAGAAAACTATTTGACGGCAATAATAATGATTCCTTGTTGTTTTCGGATCTTTTGCCTCTTAATGGCAATCAGGTCTTGATTGCATTAAATCAAAAAATATTTCCTTTTTATGGAGATATTCTTGGCAAGGCCAGAGATGTTTATAAAAATAAAAATCTGCCCCAAAAGGTTCAGGATCAACTTGTTTTGATTGAAGAAGTTTTTTCAAATT
>JAYEOU010000102.1:0-10525 GCA_034723335.1 Patescibacteria group bacterium | reverse complement strand
AAATTAAAGAATTAAAAATTTAATAGAAATTGTCACCGCAATAAGCGGGATCCCGCCCACAAAATATCATAAATAAGTGGCGGGAAAAATTGAAAATTAAAAATTTATAGTTTGGTTATTTTTTGTATCCTGTATCTTGATTATTGATTATTATCTTTTTATTAGACTTGTCGCGTAATTATTTTTTACTGCAATTTCCAAATTTTGGTTAAATTTTCCAAAAATTTTTTCAGCTTAGCTTAGGCTAAACCTCAAAAATTGTTTGAAAAATTATAACTCAAAATTTGAAAATTTCGTTACAAAACTAATTACGCGACAAGTCTAATATTTACGCATTATGAATTATAAGTTACGCGTCCCAATCCTAATGGGATCTCTTCGGGATTATGCGAAAAACCAATCCGGCCATCTATTGTTAAATCTATTAGTCGCTTTTGGCATTATCGCCCTGCTCTCTACTATTACTATACCTTATTTAAAAAAATATCAGCCTAATTTAAAACTTAACGCCACGGCTCGCGCCTTAACTACTGACCTGCGTTATGCGCAACAACTAACTATCGCTGAACAAGTTATCCATTTAGTTGATATGGACTTAGAAAACGATAGTTATCAAATTTTAAAAATTGGCGCGGCTACTACTACCATTAAAACAGTTGAATTTGACGCCGAAGTAAGCTACCAACAAATCACTGGGCTTACTGATAATCAGGCGGTCTTTAATTATTATGGCGGAGTAAGCGAAGCCGGGCAGATTGTTTTAATTAATACTAACGGCAAAACATCAACAATAAATATAAAACCGTCCGGATATGTGCAATTAGAACAGTAACAAACCATGGGCTTATAATAAAACTTAACAAAATTTTGAATTTCCAATTTTGAATTTTGAAATAATTTTTAATGACGGAATGTTTAAAACATTAAAAATTAAAGCATTTAATCAAAATCCAAAATTCAAAATTTATAATTCTTAATTATGAATTATAAAAAATTTTTAAATCATCAACAAGGCCTATCTTTAATAGAAATCATGGTTGCTCTTACTATATTAACAATTGCTTTTATTGGTTTAATGCAGGCTTTTCCTTACGGCCTGTCAATAAACAAGGCGACTGAAGACATTACTGTCGCTTCTTATCTTGCGCAAGACAAAATAGAGGAGCTTCATTCATTAGGATATGATAATATTGCCACTGGCACTCCTGAAACAAAGCATCGCTTATCTGATGATCAGGCAAATTATTTATATTTTTACCAAAGGCAAACTGAGGTAAATTATGTTGACGGCAATCTGTCTAATAGTATTTTGGACACAGGAATGAAAAAAATTTCTGTCACAGTGTATTATACAAACGCTTTATCAAAAACAGAAAAAAGTTATAATATAACAACTTTAATTAGTGAGCGGTGAATAGCGTATTTATATGAAAACAATAAAAAAACTAACAATCAACAAAGGTTTTACCATGTCGGAAATTATAGTTAGTATTGCGCTGTTCACTATTGCTATTTTACTGGTTGGCTCAATGTATATTTTAGCTCAAAGATCATACAATAAAGGATCTATCAAAGGGGAATTAGTTCAAAACATCCGTGTCTGCTTAGATAGAATTTCCCGAGAAATCAGGCAATCGGTGAATATTATAACAGCACTGCCTGAAACCAATGATGACCTGGAGAATCCTCCGGCAGAAGAAATTTTTTTTCAAGACGGACATAATATAAATCAAATTACTTATCTACGTTATTACTTGAATGACACTGATTTAATGCGCAGTCACATTGCTTATTATTTTGACGAGGAACCTGAAACTTATGTTACATGGGACAGCGTTGATCAATTTGGCGATCCACCAGAAAAATTAATTTTAACAAACCGTATTGTTGGAGAATATTTTAATACAATACAATTTTGGGGCGCTGATAATCTAATTCATATATCAATCAAGCTTACAAAAAATCAAAATACTGTAAATATTGACACAAGTGTTTATTGCAGGAATTAGTGATTATATTTGTTGATATTTATTGATATCCAAAAATGAAAAATTTAACCAATCTAAAAAATAATCAAGGAATCGCGCTAATTATCACTATTCTATTAATGTCCTTAATTTTATTTTTAGCGCTTTATTTTTTAAATTTTTCCTTAACTGAAAAACGTATTGCCCATAGCCAAACATGGGGGGCAAAAACTTATTATTTAGCTGAAGCCGGAATTGCTGAAATAGTTTGGCAATTAAAAAATAATGAGACTTACAAAAATAATTTTGAAACTGATCCTAATTGGATACAAACTTTTACCCGCGATAACCCTTTTGGCGCAAACAGCGGCTCTTATACTGTAACTATTACTAATTCAGCTCTGGCGCATGGTGTAATTTCTACTGTTGGCGCCATTGACATAGGCAATGGTAAAACCAGCCAAAGAATAGTTAAAACTGATGTTTATAGAGCCATGGGCCAAGGCGGAGTGGAACTTGCTGATAATTGCGGTTATGCTGATGGCGACATTGATATTTCCAGCAGTATAGTAAACTTCTATAACGGCAGCGCTCATTCAAATAATGTTTTTACTATCAATGGTCTTAGTACGGTTAATATTGATACTGATCTTAACGCGGTGAACAATTTCAATAAGTCATGGCTTTCTACTGTAAATATTGTAGGAGATACTTATGCCGCTAATTATCCGCCGGCAGCGGCAGAAATTGAAATGCCGGCAATTGATTTTGATTCTGATGACCCTAATTCATTTAAAAATAAAGCTGATGCAATATATAGTGAAAATGATTTTAGGAACTTAATGCAAAATAATCAAAATTTAACTCTAAATGATCCGATTACTTATGTTGAAGGAGATGTAGAAATGCGCGGCGGACAATATATAACTGTTAATGGATTATTAGTAGTAGAAAGGGATTTAGTAGTCGGACATCGCTTATGCTGGGGCTGGTCGCGTTGCGGACACAGTTCCTTAACTATTAATCACACTGAGGGACAACCCTCGGGAATTTTAGCTAAAAGAAAAATAGAATTTAAACTTTGGACTGGAAATATTAATATGGATGGCGTGGCATATGCTAATGATCAACTAAATATTTCAGGATCACCCGTTGGTTTTAGCTTTAATGCTAACGGCGGACTGGTTAGCCGCAAATTAACCATTACCAGCGCTTGGCAAACAATTAATATCACTCGCAATGAAGAAATTATAAATTCAACTTTGAGCGCGACTGAATTCTCGCCAATCATTATTGTTGAACATTGGGAGGAAGAATATTAAAATTAAGATGAATTATTATTATAAGTATGTTATAATACGATTATACAACTAATCAAATTAATAAACATAAAATGCAAAATAATTCCTAATTTTTAATTTCTATTAAATTTTCAATAAATTAATTTTCAGTGATAAAAAATTTAAAAATTATTAAAGAATTGAAAATTTAATGAAAATTATCCGCCAGCTGGCGGATTAGGAATTGAAAATTTTATTATTATGTTATTCTCCAATAAATCAACATACCCTATTGGTTTAGATATATCTGATTTATCTTTGAAATTAGTTCAGCTTAATAAAATCGGCAATAAAATCAAAATTCAAGCCATGGGAAAAATCAATTTGCCCCACGGCTTGATTGATAATGGAGAAATTAAAAATCAGGAAAAAGTGATCAAAGCCATTAAGAAATTAATTGCCGATCCTAAATACGGAAAAGTAAGTCCGGGAGAAGTAATCGCCTGCCTGCCTGAAACCAAAACTTTTATTAAATTAATTGAAGTTGATAAAACACCTAATCCGATATCGGAAATAATTGGCAATGAAATAGAAAAACATGTTCCAATGCCTATTAATGAAATTTTTTATGACTGGCAAATTATTGAAGAACACTCAGATAAACAATTGATTTTAATCGGCGCGGTTCCGCAAAATATAGTCAACCAATATACAGCGCTATTAGATGAAACAAAATTATCCACAGTAGCTTTAGAGATTGAGCCTATTTCTATTTGCCGCAGCTTGCTGAATGAAGAATCGCCTAAATTTAAAAGCCGCGGAGAAAATTACGGCATTATTGATATTGGAGCTAAGCGCACTAGTATGATTTTTTATGCAAAAAATACTATTTTATTCACAGTTAGCATGCCAACTTCTGGCCAAGATATAACCAATAATATTGCCAAGGCCCTAGACATTAAAACTAAGCAAGCTGAAAAAGCCAAAATTATCTGCGGACTTAATAAAAATAAAGCTCAAGGCATAATTAAAGATATTTTAACTGATACGGTTAAAGAACTAATGAAAAAAATAAAAGAAGCAATTGAATTTTATAATAACAATTATTCTGACCAGGGACCAATTAAACAAATTTTACTTTGCGGCGGTGGCGCTAATATTAATAATTTAGATAAAATTATCAGTCAGGACATTGATATTACAGTCAAATTAAGCAATCCATTAATTAATTTAACAGAAGCGCGGGAAAAATTTTCTAAAATTTTAACTGAAAAACATAGTTTGGAGACTAATTTTATCAAAACGCAAAAAAAGCATAAAGCCAAAGAAAAAACTTTGCCAATCACGCAAAATGCCGGCTTAACTTTTACTACAGCAATCGGTTTGGCTTTGCGAGGAATGTTTATTGAAGAGCTGTAAAACTTCTGCAAAATTACAAATTTATTCCATCATCCCCAAATTTACAAATAATTTATACTGTTAATTACTATAAGCGAATAAGATCTTCTACAATAACATTGATAAATTCGTAATAGACTTATAATCTCGTAGAAACATAATTATGTTAACCTTAAATCTCATCCCGCGACAACTTAAAGAAGAAATAAAATTTAAACGCATTTATAGCTTGCTTAAAAAAATGGGTTGCCTTTTAATGATAATTACTTTAATCATTGCCATAACGCTCTTAGCCGCTAAAGGAATCTTGCAAAACAATTTTAATAAAATTGTAGAGCAAACCACGCTAATTACTAAAAATGGCCAAGGTTATAATGTTAAAGTAAGGGATATTAATTCCCATTTAAATTATGCCTTAAAAATTCAAAATGATTTTATTGCCTGGTCATATTTAATTGAAGATTTGGCAAGCAGAACGCCGCATGGTATTAATTTCTCTTTGGTTAAAATAAATAAAAAAAAATCCCTAATCAATATTAGAGGTATGGCTAAATTGCGAAGTGATTTATTAGCGTTTAAACAAAATATGAAAGATTCGCTAATTTATTCAGAAGTTGAATTTCCATTAAAAAATATACTGCAGAAAAAAGATATTAATTTTGAAATAAGCGCTAAATTAAATCTAAATCAATTTTGAAATTAATTTTAACAAATATTTGCGCTCCTTACTGATATAACCAAGGAGATACGATAGAAATACAGTTGGAATACAGTAAAAATACAATTGAATCTCCATTGTATCTCTACTGTATTTCAATGTAATGTATTTCAATTGTATTTTAACATACTTCATTAATATAAATTACTACACGTAAGGCGAGTTAATAAATATGCTAAATAATTTGATTAAACTTAATCTAAAGAAAAAAATTTCTATTAGCTTGGTTGTATTTATTTTAATTATTGGCTGTTTGGTTTATTTTATAATTATACCGACGATTGGCAGTATCAAAGCAATCGGACAAAACATTGAAAATCAAAGAATTGATTTGGAAAAAAAATATATCAAAGGCCAAAATTTACGGCAGCTGACTAAAAATCTAAAAAAAATTGAGCCGCAATTGGTTGTATTGGATCAAATTTTTATCAATCAAGATTATGAATTAGAATTTATTATTGCCATGGAAGAATTGGCTAATCAAAATAATGTCTCCCAAAAAATAAATTTAGATACTTCCCGCGTTATTGAGGGTAATGGCCGCCAAATATTACCTCTAAATCTTTTTTTACAGGGCAATTATACTGATATTATAAATTATCTGACAAGCCTGGAAACTTTAAATTATTATATTAACATTAACTCATTGGAATTATCCTCATCCGGCTATACTAAATTATCAGCCGCGCCTGAAATACACACAAACTTTATTAACATTAATATGGCAATTTCCGCTAATATTTACTTGAAGTAAAATAATTTACATGAAAAAACTCAAATTTAAAATCACCCCAAAAAAAATAATTTTCTGGTTTTATTTTCTCATTATTGTTGCCGGGCTGTCTGCATTCGGCTATATTTCTTTGTTTTTATATGAAAATTTTTATCAAACCATCGCTCAATCCAAAAAAATTTTAATTCTTCAAAAAAAAGTGGCTGTTGAAACAATTAATATGAAAAAATTTGATAATGTTATGGAAAAAATTAAACAAAAAACAATCCCGCGTAAAATAAAAAATCTTAATAATCCGTTTGATTAAGAATAATGCGAATCCGCAATCCACCAGCCCCGCTGCTCGCGAGCGGCGGGGCCAGCTGGCGGAGCGAATTATGCGAATTATTATAAAAGCTAAATTAATTAATTTTACATAAATTAATAACTAAGTATAGATATAATTTGTTAGACGAAATTCCATTTTAAAAACCTAAAAACCATTCACTTTGCGCCAAAGTGAATGGTTTTATAACCTAACGCCCAGCCATAAATGCTTGTCCCGTCAGTATTGCGAGGACAAGACTCACAATGCTAAATATTATGCGTTATGCGATAAATAATTCTCAATCGCTTTCCTTAATGCATCAATCCCCAACATTGAACAATGCACTTTTGGCGCAGGCAACCCGCCCAATTCTTTTATAATTTGCTCTTTTGTAATTTTTAAAGCGTCATCAATGCTCTTGCCTTTAATCATATCGGATAAAACAGACGAGGTGGCAACAGCCGCCACGCACCCCAAAGTTTCAAACTTAATGTCTTTAATTATGGCATTGCCCTCCATAGCTTTCTTGTCCTCCGAAGCTTCGTCCGACGCCATAGGCTTTGGCCGACGGCTGTCAGCAAAGGAGGAAGCGGAGGAGGATTTATTTATTTTTAAATAAATTTTCAATACATCGCCACACACCTGATTTTTCACCTTGCCAACAGCATCAGCATCCTTAATCACGCCACAGTTGTGAGGATTTTTAAAATGCTTAATTACTTTCTTAGAATATAACATATTTCGCATAACGCATAACGTGGAACGCATAATGTAAATTTTTAGAGAGTTATGCGTTATGCGTTCCACGTTATGCGAGGTTAATATATAAACACCTGCGTCCCAATATCAGACCAATTATACAAAAATTCAGCCGGACCCGCGCCTAATCTAATACAGCCATGAGAAACCGGCTTGCCTAAATGATTTTCGCCTTCCTTGGAGCCATCCGGCCATTCAGGCAATTCATGAATTCCAAAATAACCATTTTGCAAACTCATCCAATATGGCATCCATAATCCCCAGCTTGACCAAGCCCGCGGATGCTTGCTGTCAATTTTATAATGCCCTTTTGGCGTTTGCATGCTTGGCTTGCCTGTTGAAACAGAAAATGTATCCATTCGCACATCGCCTAAAAAATAACTTAATTCCTGCGCCCCAATATTGATTTCAATTCTCTTATCTAATTTAATTTTATCGCCTTTCAACGGATCATAACCATTATCTATTTCCTCGCCATCCTTAAAGCCATCATTATCAGTGTCTGGATTTTTTAAATCAGTCTGAAAATTCAACTCCATTCTATCGGACAGGCCATCTCCGTCATAATCATTATCTTCTAATTTTACCGGCTTTGGATTATGCGGTGAATAACCAAAATTTAATTCTACCCAGTCATTATAACCATCTCCGTCTGTATCAGAATTATTAGCATCAGTTTTATATATTTCCAATTCATCCTTGTCAGGCACGCCATCCCAATCACTGTCAGCCAAATTATTAGCCAAAGCTGGTGTTAAAATTAAAAATAAAATTAGCGATAAAAAATAATATTTTTTCATAGATTTTACAAAAATCTATTTATAATTTAGCATGTAGCCAACATCTGCGCAATGCTTGACATATTCCACTTCCTTTGCTATATTAAAATAGTCCTTAATTTTAACTTTATAATTTTTAGCTAAATAGTTAGTGTGTAAAAACTGGCGCGAAGTTAAAAATTAGAAATTTTTGCAAATATTTTATAAAATTTGACGAGCTTATATGACTAATATAGGCGAGGAAAATTTTATAAAATATTTGTGAAAATAGCAATTTTTAAGCCATTGCCAGTTTTTACACACTAACTAAGCAAATATGGCACATAGAAAAGCAGGCGGCTCCACAGCCTTGGGCCGCGACTCAATTAGCAAACGTTTAGGCGTAAAATTAGCAGACGGCCAATTTGCCAAAGCCGGCGCTATTATAATTCGGCAAAGAGGAACTAAATACCATCCTGGCAATAATGTTAAAAAAGGCGGTGATGATACTTTGTTTGCCGCTGTTGCAGGCTTGGTTAAATTTACCACTAAAAAACTAAAAAAATTTAATAATAAGCTTAAAGCGACAAAAATTGTGAATGTGATACCACAAAAATAAAATTTCCGCCCCGCAGGATTGCGGGGCGGAAATTTTATTTTTTCCTATTCCTCAACTGCAAACCCGCCTGTCTGCGCCGTCGGGCAAGGCACACTCTGATAAACTCCACAAATAAAGGATGCGGATCAAGCGGACGGGAAATATATTCTGGATGAAATTGCGTGCCAATAAAAAATGGGTGGTTTGTTATTTCAATCGCTTCAACTAACTGGCCATCTGGCGAGGTGCCACAAATTGTCATACCGGCTTTAGTAAATTTATCACGGTATTTATTATTAAACTCATAGCGATGCCTATGCCTTTCAGAAATAACATGTTTGCTGCCGAATTTCTTTTCATAAGCCGCGGTTAAATGCGTATTTGGCTTAATTCTGCAAGGCCATCCGCCTAAGCGAATAGTGCCGCCGTATTGCTTTCGAGCAATTAATTCTTTCTGCTCCGGCATAATATGAATTACTGGATGCGGGGTCTTGGGATCAATTTCTTTACTATTAGCCCGACGAAGCCGGCAGACATGGCGGGCAAATTCAATTACCGCCATTTGCATGCCATAGCATAAGCCAAAATACGGCACCTTGCTTTCACGGCAATATCTAATAGTCTTAACCTTGCCCTCGCTGCCTCGCGATCCCCAGCCCTGCGGCACAATAATGCCATCAAACTCTCTTAAACTTTTCACGCCATTTTTCTCAATGTCTTCAGTATTAATCCATGAAAATTTAGGCTTGCATTTATTAGCCCAACAGCCATGTTTTACCGCTTCAATTACGCTAATATAAGAATCCGCCAAACAAAAATCTCCAGTTGCAAAATACTTGCCAACAATACCTATATTAACTTCTTTTTTGACTCTATGAATCGCGCGAACTAATTTACGCCATTCTATTAAATCTTTCTGCTTAGCTTGCAAGCCAAATTTCTCTAAAATTCTTTTGCCTAAATGGTCTTTTTCAAAATTGATCGGCACATCATAGATTGTATCAATGTCTGGCGCATTGATTACATCATTTTCATGAATATTACAAGAAATAGCCAACTTTCTGCGGCGTGGCTTGTCAACAATAACCCGCGAACGGGCAATAATAAAATCCGGCTGAATGCCTGCTGAATTTAAGGTTCTGACCGCATGCTGGGTTGGCTTCGTTTTCATTTCCCCGATTTTGGCCGGCACAGGCAAATATGAAACCATTATAAATAAAACATTTTCCGGCTCTGCCAAATGCATTATACGGGCCGCTTCTAAAAACAGCAAATTCTGGTATTCGCCGACAGTACCGCCAATTTCTATAATCATTATTTCGGCCTTGATTTCGCGCGTAGCTTTCTTAATGCGCCTGATTATTTCATTGGGAATATCCGGCACCACTTCAACACAACGTCCGCCGTATTCTAAATTTCGCTCCCGCTGAATTACGGTTTGATAAACTCGGCCGGTGGTCATATAATTATCCCTGCCGATATTTTTATTTAAAAATCGCTCATAATTGCCAATATCCTGATCAGTTTCATCCCCGTCTTCTGTAACAAACACTTCTCCATGCTCAATCGGATTCATGGTACCTGCATCAACATTAATGTAAGGATCAACTTTAATTGCGCTCACATTATATCCCTTAGACAGTAAAATCCTGCCGATAGAAGCGCAAGCAACGCCTTTGCCCACGCCGGACATAACACCGCCAACCACAAAAATATATTTTGTCGGTTGCCTCGTCCTCCGTAGCTTTAGCGAAGGAGGATTTGGTTTGGTTTTCTGTTTCTTGATTGTTATTTTTTTCATGTAATATAATTTTAGGTTTAATTAAAAGTCCCCGCATCAATTTCAATCCACTTATCCTCGCCCTCGTCCCATTTATATGCCATTAACCTATTGCTTTTTTCAGTATCGCTATAAACATAATCAACCTTGGTTTCTGAGCCAATGCGATTAGAATAAGTGGTTTTTTTGTCCAGCACAACCGGCTTAGAAACAAACTCTAACTTTAT
>JAYEOU010000101.1:0-10709 GCA_034723335.1 Patescibacteria group bacterium | reverse complement strand
GATATTTTTAAAATTGATAATATTATAACAAAAATAGTCGCAATTGGAGGAGGAGAAATCGGCAGGCCTGGATTTCCTGTTGGAACCACTTTAATTGATAAAGAAATAATTTTTTTGAGTGATAAGAAAAAACCGAAATTGCTTTTTATCCCAACCGCAAGCTCGGATTCAGAGTCTTATTTTGAAGTTGTAAAAAAACATTTTGGCAAACGCTTGGGGTGCGATGTTGATGTTTTATATTTGATTAAAGAAAAATTATCCAAAAAAGAAATTGAAGACAAAATTTTAACGTCGGACATTATCTATGTCGGTGGTGGAAATACTCTTAAAATGATGAAAGTTTGGAGAAAGTTGGGTATTGATAAAATGTTATTAAAAGCTCGCAATAAAGGAATTGTGTTATCAGGTATTTCAGCAGGGGCAATTTGCTGGTTTTTTTTCGGGCTTTCCGATTCGCTTTTATTCTCAAATAAAAACGCTCCAATGATAAAAGTTCGCGGACTTGGTTTTATAAAATTTCTTTTTTGTCCGCACTATGATTTTGAAAAACAGCGCGAACCGGAATTAAAAAAA
This sequence comes from Patescibacteria group bacterium, assembly GCA_034723335.1. Lineage (GTDB taxonomy): Bacteria > Patescibacteriota > Patescibacteriia > Patescibacteriales > VMTK01 > DAOWHZ01. The sequence goes on along the minus strand of JAYEOU010000101.1, from coordinate 10,136 downwards.
ATGATGAAAAAAACTTTCGGTATCGCCATCGCGGTTGAAAATTGCTGTGCGATAGAGATAGTTGATAATAATTATCGCGTTATTTCATCCAAGAAAACAGCCAAAGCATATAAAATTTATTGGAAGAGTAAAAAATATTTTAAAGAAGAAATTTTAAAGAAAAAAGATTTTACGCCGATTAAAGAACTTGCCATAAAAAATTTATCAATTTAATTAAGTAACAGATTTTCAAAGATTTTCACAGTAATTGCCTGTGTTAATTTGCGTTTATCTGTGCAAATTTGTGTTATGAAAAAGATACTTATTATTGAGGACGAAGAATATTTGTCTGATATTTATAAAATAAAATTTGAGCAAGAAGGTTATCAAGTAATAATAGCTTATGATGGCGAAGCAGGAATAAAATTAGCCATTAGCCGGCAACCGGATTTAATTCTTTTGGATTTAGTTATGCCAAAAATGGACGGTTATCAGGTTTTAAAAAAATTAAAGAGCGAGAATAAAACCAGGGATATTAAAATCTATATTTTGTCCAATTTAGCGCAGAACAGCGAAATCGGTAAAGGATTTAATAATGGAGCCAACGGCTATTTTGTTAAAGCCAATCTGACGCCGAGTCAGCTTGTTGAAAATATTAAAGAAATTTTTAGCGGCAGAATCATGGGAATTAAAAAACCTCGCGGTGTCTTTATCCCTTGCCGGGCAGAAGCCGCAGATAATAAAAAGGTCCAGAGCAAATCAATAAAAATTTTATTGATTGAAGACGAAGAAGCAATTATTAATATGTATAAATTAAGTTTTGAAAAAGCCGGATTTGAAGTTGAAGTAGCTAAAAATGGCGCTTGGGGCTTGAGATTAGCTAGACAAAAGCCCTTTGACGCAATTATTATGGATATAGTTATGCCGGCCATGGATGGCTGTGAGGCCATTAAAAATTTAAAAACAGACCCTAAAACAAAAGAAATGCCAGTTATTATTTTATCTAACAGCGCTCAAGATAATGATATTACCCAAGCCAAAGAATGCGGGGCTGTAAGCTATTTATTAAAATCACAGATTACGCCGGCCAACTTAGTAAAAGAGATTAAAAAAGTGTTATCTAAAAGTAATAAAGCAATAAAGTAATAAAAAATTTATGTCCATCATAATAAACAAGGACCTTTGCATTGGCTGTGGCGCTTGTTCTGCTGTTTGCCCAGAGGTTTTTAAAATGAGTGAAGATAATAAAGCAGAAGTTATTGGCCGGGAAGATTCAAATTGTGTTAAAAACGCGATTGAAAGCTGTCCTGTGCAGGCGATAAAAATAACATAACCTCGCCACAACCCTCTCCTTGGCAAGGAGAGGGAAATATAGCATATGAAAATATTTAAACATCATCCACAAAATCACGAGCTAATCGTTATTAATTTTGCCCGTTTGCTTTTTGCCGGCTTGATTGTTTTTGAACTGCTTAATTATTTAAAAATTTTGCAGTTTAATACGCAGTTCACATGGTTAGGCATAGTAATTACCTCTTGCGCCTGTTTAATTTTATTGGAAATCACAGCTTATAAATATAAACAAAAAAAAGGTAATTATTTGCATTGGTCCATTTGGTTGATTGTAGCAGCTGGTTTAAGTTTAGACGCTTTTGGCGATTTTTTCCATTTGTATAGCAGGTACAATTGGTGGGATCAGTTTGCCCACTTGTTTATCAGCGCGGTTGTTTGTTTTACTTTATTTATAGTTATCAGCGCTTTTTGGATTGACAAGTTTAAGTTTAGCTTACTGATGAAAACCGGCAGGTTGAAATTGTCTTTATTCTTAGCCGCTACCAGCGCCATGAGCTTGTCAGCTCTTTATGAAATTGAAGAATATTTAGAAGATATTGTTTTTCATACTAATCGTTTAGGCCCTGGCGTTGATACGGCCAATGATTTATTTTGTAATTTAACAGGGGTTTTAATCGCAGTGGGTTTTGTGACTGTTTATTATTTAATTACTAAGAAAAGAAATATTTTTTAAGTAGACTCTGTTAAATATTTGTTTTGTCGGATAATTTCTATGAACAAAAGCTGCGTTTTTAACGCAGCTTTTGTGTTAGAAGAAATATATTAAATGATAATCAATTGATTAAAATAATATATTTCTTAGAAACGACGCGGGCGATTTTGCCTCATTTGTCTGTGGCAGTCTCTACAATAAAGCGGCCGTTCCCCGTCTGGTTCAAAAGGCAGTTCAGTAATCGCGGCGCCGCATTTGGCGCAAGTCCAATTGCCTTGAAACATCTGGCGATTGTCAGAATAATTTTGATTGTCCATTTACTTCTGTTTACGTAAATTTAATAGCATAAAAAAACGTAGACATTATTTAATTAAATTATGTTAATACTATAGCAATATTAATATATTTTGTCAAGGTTTTAAAAAATTTTTTTGACAATCAACTTAATTTAAGTTAAAATAATGATGTAATTAGCAGAGATTTTTTATTTTTATGAAAAAAGGCAACCAGAAAAATAATCTAAAAATAAACCTTTTTTCCGCAATGGAACAGGAGGTTTTGAATTTTTGGGACAGGGCAAAAATTTTTGAGAAATCTGTGGAAAAAGAAGCGCCAAAAGGAGGCTATGTTTTTTACGATGGACCGCCGTTTGCTACCGGCATGCCGCATTATGGACATATTGCGGCTAGTTTAATGAAAGACGCGGTGCCCAGATATTGGACAATGAAAGGATATCGGGTTGAAAGGCGCTGGGGCTGGGACTGCCATGGTTTGCCGGTTGAAAATTTGGCTGAAGAAGAATTAAAGCTTAAAGACAAGGCTGATATTGAAAAAATTGGAATAGAAAAATTTAATAAGTACTGCGAAAGCATTGTTTTGCGTTATGCCAATGAGTGGAAGAAAATTATCAGGCGCATTGGACGCTGGGTTGATATGGAAAATGATTATAAAACAATGGATTCTGATTATATGGAGTCAATCTGGTGGGTGTTTAAAAGTTTATGGGGCAAAGGTTTGATTTATCAAGGCTATAAAGCTATGCATATTTGTCCGCGCTGCGGCACCACTCTTTCAAATTTTGAAGTAACGCAGAATTATAAGGATATTAAGGATATTTCCTGTACGGTTAAGCTTGAAATCGCTAATCCACGCCAATTAGACGCTAATTTACGCCAGGATGACAAAGTGTATATTTTGGCGTGGACGACTACGCCGTGGACATTAATTGGCAATGTTGCTTTGGCGGTGGGCGAGGATATTGATTATGCTTTAGCTAAAATCAAAACTCAAAATGCAAAAATCAAAACTACAAATCAAAATGCAAAATTTATATTAGCCAAAGAAAAGTTAAATGAAGTTTTAGGTGAAGATGATTTTGAAATTATAAAAGAGTTTAAGAGAAAAGATTTGATTGATTTAAGATATAAACCGCTTTTTGATTATTACAGCAGTGATCCAAAAAAATATGGCATCTCACCTTTGCAAGCACAGAACGGCTGGAAAATTTATGGGGCGGATTTTGTAAATACAGAAGAAGGTACGGGCGTGGTGCATATTGCGCCGGCTTTTGGCGAGGATGATATGGAGATGGGCAAAAAATATAATTTGCCATTTATTCAGCATGTTGACGGAGCAGGCAAATTTAAGGAGGAAGTAAAAAATTTTACAGGAATGGAAGTTAAGCCAAAAGATAATCATCAGGCAACTGATATTGAAATAATAAGATATTTGGCGCATAAAAAATTATTATTCGCCAAGGAAAAATATGAGCATAGTTATCCGCATTGCTGGCGCTGTGACACGCCCTTGCTTAATTACGCGACAGAGTCTTGGTTTATGGAAGTAACTAAAATAAAAAAAGATTTAATTAAAAATAATAAAAAGATTCATTGGGTGCCAGGATATATTAAAGAAGGCCGTTTTGGCAAATGGCTGGAACAGGCGCGGGATTGGGCGATTAGCCGCAATCGCTATTGGGGCGCGCCATTGCCGGTTTGGCAGTGCCAAACAGACGATAGGCAGCAGGCGACAGACGATAGTAAAGATGGATGCGGCAATGTTAAAGTTATTGGGTCTATTAAGGAGTTAGAGAAGTTGAGCGGTGAAAAGATTACTGATTTGCATAAGCAATTCGTAGATAAAATAACATGGAAATGCGAAAAATGCGGCGGCAAAATGCGTCGTATACCAGAAGTATTGGATTGCTGGTTTGAATCCGGCTCAATGCCTTACGCGCAAGAGCATTATCCGTTTGAGAATAAGAAAAAATTGGAAAATAATTTTCCTGCTGATTTTATTGCCGAAGGCGTTGATCAGACACGCGGCTGGTTTTATACTTTGCATGTTTTAGCCAATGCTTTAGAAATAAAAGGCAAAGCCAGCTCGGCTTTTAAAAATGTGATTGTTAATGGCATAGTTTTAGCTGAAGACGGGCAAAAAATGAGCAAAAGATTAAATAATTATCCTGATCCGGCTGAGCTGTTTGAAAAATATAGCGCTGACGCCATGCGCTATTATTTGTTGTCTTCCCCGGTTTTGTTAGCTGAAAATTTGAATTTTTCAGAGCAAGGAGTTTTAGAAACTTTAAGGAAAGTTGAGATGTTGCTTTGGAATGTTTATAAATTTTATGCTATGTACGTGAATGAAAAATTCAAAATTCAAAATTCAAAATTCAAAATTGATAACATATTAGATAAATGGATTATTGCGAGATTGAATCAGTTGATCCAAGAAGTAACCGAAAATATGGACAAGTATGTAATTCCTAAAGCTGTTAGGCCGATTGAATATTTTATAAATGATTTATCAACATGGTATTTGCGCCGCAGTCGGGACAGATTTAAAACTGGCGATAAACAAGACAAGCAAGCGGCATTGCAGACCACTGGCTTTGTCCTGTTGGAATTATCAAAAGTAATGGCGCCGTTTATGCCGTTTATCGCGGAGCAGATTTGGCAGAGAGTGAGCGGGAATAATTTTAAAGATGAGGGCAAATCTGTTCATTTGGAGGGATGGCCGTTGGCAGAAAGTAAAAAACAAAAAATAGAAAGCAGAATTTTGGAAGAGATGGAAGTTGTTAGAAAGATTGTGGAGTTGGGTCTGGCGAAAAGGGATGAAGCGGGTATTAAAGTAAGACAGCCATTAATGAAATTAGAAATTATTACCGCCTTGGCGAGATCCCGCAGAGGCGGGAGAAATTTGAAATTAGAGATAGGCGAGGAATATATAAAGTTAATAAAAGATGAGGTGAATGTAAAAATTGTAGAGACGCATTGCAATGCGTCTGTGTCTGCGCAAGACATAAAAGTGAAATTAGACACAACATTAACGGTTGAGCTTAAGCAGGAAGGGATTAAGCGGGAATTGGTGCGGTTTATAAATAATTTGCGCAAGCAATCCGAAATGACGATTCAGGATAGGGCGCGCATTTACTGGGAATGTGAAAATAAAGAAATAAAACAGGTGATTAAAAGTTATAAGCAAGATATTTTAAAAGATACATTGGCGGATGATATTATTATAGGGCTAAAAGACGATACTGATATTAAAAAAGAAGTAAAGATAGATGGCAGGCAAATAATTTTAGGAGTTAAAAAATTAGACTTGTCGCGTAATTAGTTTTGTAGCGACCCCAGTTATCCAACGGGGTAAAAATTTTCAAATTTTGAGTTATAATTTTTCAAACAATTTTTGAGGTTTACCCCGTTAGAAAAAAGCCTTTGACGAAGTCGGAGGTAAAATTATTCTGTCGCAGTCGGTGGTTTAAAGCCACCGACAAGCGACACTTTTCTAACGGGGTTTAGCTTAAGCTAAGCTGAAAAAATTTTTGGAAAATTTGACCAATCCGCTATCTGGCGGAGCAGTAAAAAATAATTACGCGACAAGTCTATTGAAAATATGCAAAAAGCCAAAGCTTTAGTTTTATTTTCTGGCGGTTTGGATTCCATGCTGGCCGTAAAATTGTTGCAGATTCAAGGTATTAAAGCTGAAAGCATTTGTTTTACAAGCAATTTTTTTAATTGTACAAAAGCCAAAGATGCGGCAGAAGAGCTTGGAATTAAATTAAAGGTTGTTGACATAAGCAGGGAAATGCTGGAAATAGTGAAAAATCCATTAAGCGGATATGGCAAACACTTAAATCCTTGCGTTGATTGCCATGCGTTGATGGCAAGGAGAGCTGGTGAGTTTTTGCAAAGCGGCTCCACAGCCCCTGTTGCGGCCGGGGACTATGGAGCCAACAATATTTTTGCCACCGGCGAGGTTTTAGGGCAGAGGCCGTTTTCGCAAACTAAGGATGCATTGGCAAGAGTTGAAAAGTTTGCCGGAGTTGAAATTTTACGGCCATTGTCAGCTAAAAAATTGCCGGAAACTGAATATGAAAAACAAGGTTTGGTAGATAGAGGCAGAATGTTGAATATAATCGGCCGTTCGCGGGAAAGGCAGATGGAATTAGCTGAAAAATATAAATTAAAAAATTATTCCACGCCGGCAGGAGGATGCCTTTTAACTGATTCAGAGTTTAGTAATAGGTTATTGAAAATGCTTGATTATTGGCAAGATTGCGGCGTTAATGATGTTGAATTATTAAAGTATGGGAGAGTTTTTTGGTTAACGCTAAGCACGCCAAAGCACGCCAAAGGACGCCAAGACGCGAATAAATCTGAAAAGGTTTTAATTGTTGTAGGGCGGCACAAGGAGGATAATGAGAATTTAGAAAAGTTAGCGCGAAAGGGTGATGTTATTATGGAATTAAAAGAGATAGCAGGACCGCTTAGTTTAATAAGAATTAAGAATTACGAATTGAGAATTAAGAATAATATTTTAAAAATTAATGTGCCGGAGAAATTAAAGATGGGTGAGTTGGAATTGGGTGAGGAGAAGAGTGGAGAGAATATTTTGCGAATTGCGGGGTTGCTTACGGGATATTACGCGGTTAAGGCAAGAAAGAAAAAAGTTAATTGCCAATTACGAGTTAAGAATTAAGTCCGCTCCGCTGGCTGGCCCCGTTGCTCGCGAGTAGCGGGGCTGGTGGACTGGCGGATAAGAATTAAGAATATGGATAATAATAAAATAAAATTATTATTCTAAAATTATAAAAAATTATTTATGGTAAAATTAGAAGAAATCTTCAATAAGATTCAAAATTCAAAAAAAGAGCAAAGAGAAATTAAAGCAATATATAAAGACGCTTTAACTAATTCAGAAGAATATAAAAAAATTATAGAAAAAATTAATGAGCTTAAAGAAGAAAAGAAAAAGATAGAAGAAAATACAAAAAGCGATTTTTCCAGCGAATTTGCGAAATTAGATAGTTTAAAAACAGACATTGAAAGCGATGAAATAATTTTAGCTGATATTGCCATTAATCAATTAATGAAAGGAGAAGCCGTAGAAATTATTGACGATTATGATAATAAGTATGAGCCAATTTTTTCCGTGAAGTTTAAAAAATTACTGTGAATTACGAAACTATTTCTGATTTTGTCATTCCTGTAGATGTTAGGTAATTCGTTGACAAATTTTAGTATAAATTCTACCTTTGTCATTCCTGAAAATTTTGGAGCGGATGCGGAAAAATTTATCAGGAATCCAGGAATTAGCAACAAAAATGAGAATTTAAATATATAATTATTAGCTGTAGAAACAATTAATAATAATGCGTATTAATATCGTCTCCTCCTGGATTCCTGGTCGCGCTCCTTTCGCTCCGCTTCAGTCGCTTGCCAGGAATGACAATTAAGTGTAAATCCGTCAACGAATTACCTAACATCTACAATCCCTCCCCCGCCCTTCGCGAAGAGCGGGGTCGGGATGACAAAAAAGTATTTCGTAATTCAAAGAAAATTATAATAAAAATTAAAATTTGTTAATATTCGCGTTATGAGTTGCGCGTTACGAGTTGCGCGATTAAAATTTTATGTCTACGACATTATTAATCATCCTGGGAATTATTATTGTTATTGCATTGGCGATAATTATAATGTATAACTCCCTTATTCGTTTAAAAAATCGAGTTCATGAAGCATGGAGCGATATTGATGTCCAGTTAAAGCGGCGATATGATTTAATTCCGAATTTGATTGAAACAGTAAAGGGCTATGCTTCTCATGAAAAAGAGACTTTGGAAAAGGTGGTGCAGGCGCGCAACGCGGCAATGCAGGCGCAATCTGGCGGTGGCGCTAAAGAAGTGGCTAAAGCTGAAAATATGCTTTCGTCAACCTTGAAATCAATTTTCGCTTTATCTGAAAGCTATCCTGACCTGAAAGCTAATCAGAATTTTTTAGAGCTACAGAGAGAATTGTCTGACACTGAAAACAAAATTCAAGCCAGCCGCAGATTTTATAATGGCAATGTGCGCGACTTTAACACAAAAATTCAGGTTTTTCCAACTAATATGATTGCAGGAACATTGAATTTTAAGGCAAGGGAGTTTTTTGAGATTGAAGAAGCGAGAGAGAGGGAAAACGTGAAAGTGAAATTTTAATGAAAAATTATTTAGATTTTGTTTTGTAAGCGAACTGTCGCAAGAAATTAAAATAAGTTATGCCAAACGGCGCATTATTGTGCCCAGGGCACTGTCAGGCTTAATGCCTGACAGCGCCTTGGGCGCTATTCCTTAACGATAAATTATGCCAACATTATATACCCATTCAGACACAAACAAACGCAAAACTTGGCTGTTAATATCAGGGTTTTTGATTTCTGTAATTTTAATCGGTTATGTGTTTAGCGCGGCAATGGAAAGCTCTATAATTTTGTATATTGCGGTTGCTTTTAGCATTATTTTCAGTTTTGTAAGTTATTGGTGGAGTGATAAAATTGTTTTAAAAATGAGCAATGCCAAACTTGTTAAATTTAAAGATAATAAAGAATTATATAGAATTGTAGAAAATCTTTGTATTACAGCAGGATTGCCTACGCCTAAAATTTATATTATTAACGACACTGCGCCGAACGCTTTTGCAACCGGCAGGGATCCAAAGCATGCGGTGGTGGCTGTTACAAAAGGGTTATTGCAAAAATTGGATCGCAGTGAATTAGAAGGAGTTATCGCGCATGAGCTTTCACACATTGGCAATCGCGATATTTTATTAGCTACTCTTGTTACTGTGATGGTAGGCATGGTAGTGCTATTGGCTGATTTTTTCAGGCGCTGGACTTTTTGGGGAGGAGGGAGGAGGAGCAGAAGCGATAAAGGCGGACAGTTGCGATTAATAATGATGATAGCGGCAATTGTTTTGTCAATTTTAGCGCCTTTGTTTGCTTATATGATGCAGTTTGCCATTTCTAGAAAACGGGAATTTTTAGCTGACGCGGATGGAGCGTTGCTTACCCGTTATCCGGAAGGATTAGCGCGGGCTTTGGAAAAGATTTCCGCTGATCAGGAGCCGTTGGAAGTCGCCAATCGGGCAACGGCGCATATGTACATTGCCTCGCCTTTTAAAGGCAAAAAGAAGAAAGGGTTTTTTGCCAAAGCATTTATGACTCATCCGCCGGTGGAGGAAAGGTTAGCGGCGTTAAGGGGGATGAGTATTTAATTTTCAATTTTCAATTTTCAATTTTCAATCAATTTCTAATTATTAAATTTTTAATTTCTAAAAAATATGCCAAAAAGAATTTTTGTATTCGGAGACTCAATTGCTTGGGGCTCAACAGATTTGCAAGGGGGCGGTTGGGTTGACCGTTTTAAAATATTTTTTCGAAATTACGCTGGCAGATTTAATCAAGTTTTTAATTTGGCAATTTCAGGGCGGAATACAAAGAAGCTCTTAGATAGAATTAAATTTGAAACAGAAATCAGAACATCAAGCAGTGATAGAAAATATATAGTTATAATCGCTCTAAGTGTGAATGACGCTTGTTTTCGGAAATCATTAAATAATTTTCAGATACCCCTTAAAGAGTATAAAGAGCTACTCAAAAAATTAGTGCAAGAAATAGATAAAATTACTAATGATGTAGTATTTATAGGACAGACCAATGTTCAAGACAAAAAAACAAATCCTTGGCTGCATCAAGATGGAGATTATTTTTTAAAAAATGCAGATATTAAAAAGTATAATTTTGTTGCTAAAAGTTTTTGCAAAAAAAATAATTTGCCTTTTATCGAAATGTTCGGTTTATTGAAAGACGAAGATTTAGAAGACGGTTT